>NZ_JACJEM010000060.1:0-27218 GCF_014164085.1 Pseudoalteromonas sp. SG45-5
ACCACAACTTATCAGTGAGCATTAATCGGGGCATGGTAATCTCGTAAGGTTTGTTTTTGGCGAAGTAAATTATACGAGATTACCGCTTACGCACAAAATTCAAACAAAGATCAACAGCCCCTAGAAAATAGTAATTAGGATGACACCCATCCTAATTACTACGAAAATATCTAAATTAAACAGGTGATAAGCTCAGTTAATACTTTATTACACGGAAAATGTAATGTTTAGTGCATAATCTAGAAAAGCAGAGAAACATGATAAATTCATAAAAGTAAGCTTTTATCACCTTTAAAGCTGCTCAAGCTGCAGTAATACCTTATAAAACGCCAATTAAAGCAGCATCAAACTCTTTTTATATTCTGGGCAAAAATACAATAATCGATTGAACCAAAATAGGAACTCGGCTATGGTTGGTTGACAGTCCAATATAAAATTAAAAACGAGTTATACCAATTTACTAATGAAGTTAGCTATTTTGAGGTAAGAACATCTTGTTGATAATGAACCTAAAATTTCGTTATTCTCTTCAATTTCTCTACAGTTGTAAATAATAAATTCAACGCAATTGTCGTCAGGTTTGAGCACTCAAACTGATTAAGTATTTTAACGGATTAGTATTAATGAGAGGCTTGTTTGCCTACCCAAGGATGTGTACATGTATCGAAATATATTCCTATTTTTATCAATGTTTTTATCTTTTTCAGTATTATCTGAAACATCTAGTGACAGTAAAAATATACAAAGAGCTGTTCTTGATTACATAGAGGCTCAGCACAACGTTGAACCTGCTCTAATGAAAAGAGGCTTAGATGAGAAACTAGCTAAAAGAACTTACTGGAAATCTGAAGATGGTTCAGAGTTCATAATGGAAACCGATTTTAAAACAATGGTGTGGGTGGCTGAAAACTACAACAAAGAGGGGGATAAATTTGCTGCCTCACCAAAAGTTGATATAGACATACTGGATATTGATAATCGAGTAGCATCAGTGAAGCTAACGGTCGATGATTGGATTGACTATATGCATTTGTATAAAAATGAAAATAAAGAATGGAAAATAATTAACGTTTTGTGGCAATACCACGATCCAAAAAAACACTCGAGTCAAAAGTAAGCTAACAATTTAATAAACAGGGCATAGTTAGCTTATTCCGCTGTTTAGTGTGCATCTCTTCATCACACTTAATGGTGGTATAAATATGAGTGAGCGATAATTTGTTAGTCCCTAAATTTAAAGTTGAACTTAATGGTATAGCGTTCGAAGATTAATTAGGTGGCTTTTCGTTTTATTTTATTGATTCAAATGCATGCTATGCAATAAGCCTTTACTTAATAATAAGTGCAAACAGCTTTTTAAAATGGAAGTTTCTATGAAAACAGCAGTATTAGCTTTAATGATTATGTTATTAACCGCCTGTAAAACAACAAATATAAATACAGTTTTACATCATGAATCATCAACTCAAGGAGTAATTTCTGGCAGTATGGCTTGGCCTATTGATGGCCCAGTGTATAACCCTTTAGTTTTTAAATTACGATCAACAGACACCGGGCAAGAGTATTCACTAGAAGTTCGCCCTTCATTTAATATATTTCATGGAAAAACAGAGGTTCAGTTTTCTTCTAATGGTTATGGTGGGACGACGTATGCGCTCGCCTTACCATCGGGCGAATATGAATTTTATAATTACAGCATGTATGATCTAAACGGGACAACGTGGTCTTCTAGAAATGATTATTCAATCCCTTTTAATGTATCCGCTAATCAAACTATCTATCTTGGTGAAATTAAGCTTCATGTTAAGAGCAGCACAGATTTTTTAGGCGGAGACGAATACCATGGCGGGTTCTGGACATTTGCAGATAAGCATAAGCGTGATTTAGCTATCCTATCAAAACACCAACAAAACCTATTTAATGAAAACACCTTAGTAAATATTCCAAAGAATAAACGTAAATTTACTGATCTAGTTTTATTACCTAGTGAAAAAATTAATCATGATGAGAGCGAAAAATGAAAATCAAAAATATTAAACCTCTTGCAATAATTATTGTGTTGTTAACTTCACTGCTTGGTTGTCAATCAACAAAAAGCAATAAAGCAGATATAGAGCATAAACAATATGCTACGTATTTTAGTGAACATAAAAACTATAAAGCTGCTATTGCAAATGATAATAAAAAAGAAGCCTACCGAGCACTCAATGCTATGTTTGAGCTCTCTAAATCAAATACAGATTATTATGCACTGACAGGAAATTTGCTAGCGAGTTCATTTGGTTCAGGTGCATTTAATAAATTAGATGAAAAGGAATTTAAAAAAATCGCCGCAGTGCTAGGGGACGAATTAGACTCGCAACTAAAGTTTAAAATTAAAAGTATTGAAAAATACTATGCTTTTAAAAAATTAGAACCAACAAAGCTACTGGCTTTGCATAATAATACCAATAAATATTGTCAAGCGGATAGCATCGCGATGCGTCTACCTATGACCGATGAAAATGAGGCATTACATTATTTAACTAGTAATGATTGTCTAAGTGATGCGTTAAAAGATGATCCAAATGCTAGAGCATTATACATAGAGCACTTAACATATATTGACAGTAGGCCAGATATGAAGCTACGCGCTGATGGATTCAAAATTTATGATACCAGCAGTAGTCAGTATTCTGCGTTGTCTCAAAAGCAACAATACGCGTTATTATCTGCCAAAGAACAGGTTTTTGCTCATTCTACTAAAACTAGAGCACCGACTTTCTCGCTTTCTGTAAAAAAAGGAGAGTTAGAAGAACCAGAAGCTATAAACAAAATTGCTGAACTATTACCATTAGCCGAAAAGGACCTAGCCAAAAATTATCAGCAGATTGAAGCATTATTTAATGAAATAGAAGTGATAAGTAAACAGAAATCTAAAACAGTTCCTGCGGTTTTAAATTTATTAGTATCGCTGGCTTTAGAGCAAAGTAACTTAATCGCGTTTGATAGTTATGTAAAAAAGATGAATAGTGCACAGTACTTAACTAAAGAGAATAACAATTATTTTAACCTATTAAGAATTATTATTCTCACTAAGAGTGAAGAGTATGCAAACGGTTTGAGCTATGTTGATACTTTAATATAAGCAAAGCCACGACTATTAGGATTTTTAATATGGATCAGATACCTTTGCTGATCCATATTTTCCCCTGATTTTATGGCAACACGGCGTAGGCAGCATTAAATTAGGATGATGGCCAATTAAAATATGAGGGGTAACTCCTTATAACCTCAAAAAAGCGGTTTAAAATTTTTAAAAACATCAACTAAAACAAGTTAATCTAAAGTATTGTTAGGTGAAACTGATTTATCAAACATTGGAATTATAATGAATAAAGAGCAAGCGCAGGCATATATTGAACAAAATATAAAGGAAGACGATACATTAATTGGTTTTTTTCAAGCTGTTTCGCCTCCAAAAATTTGGATGTTTTTCGTACTTGGTCCTTTAGCCATTCTTAGTATGAGAATGTACTTCTTGGCTGTTACTGAAAGAGGAATATATTTTCATAAGCTGAGCTTACTTGGTAAGTTTGAAGATAGTGATTTTTTTGAATTTGATGAAATTGAGAGTGTTAGAATTGGCAAAGGAATATTGCAAAGACCAATGAAATTTTATTTTAAAAACAGTAGAAAAATAAAAATAAAAGCTCAGTTAAAAGGCCATAAAAAAATTGCTAAAGTGACAGCCGATGTTCAAAGTTATATTGAAAATAGAATTCCTTTAGCACAATGATATTTTTTCTAATATCTAGTGTAATGTATGTTTTAGGGTTGTTGTTAATTAAACCGTCTCCTAATAGTTTAAAAGCTATACCGTTAACATATATGCAAAACTTCAAACTTATTCGGGCTTCACTGTGCTCAGGTGTTTTTCTATTATTTGTTTTTTTTATAACCTCAAATTACGGATTCCTGGCTGTCGATGAGTATATATATACTTTACTAGCTCTAAATAATGATTCAGAAAAAGCACTTTTATGGCCACTTCAATCAATAACGCATTTAATTATTCATACTGATCCAATGCATCTTTTAGCGAATGTTTGTGGGATAGCCTTAGCCTCGGTTTACGAACGCCGTGTTGGAGCTAAAAGGTTCTTATCTGTTTTAGCTATAGGTGGCATAGCTTCAATCCCATCAATATTTTTTTATTCAGAAACTGTGACGGTATGTGGCATTTCTGGCGGAGTATTTGGCTTAGCTGCGGCATATTTCACTGATGAAGATAAATTAACAATAAAAGAATGGGGCTCTGCAATATTATTATTTGCCTTTTTGATGTTTATATTTTCAATCGAAGGGGAGTTTACAAGTACCTCCAATGAAACGATAAATACACAAGTTGATCATATCGGGCATATATTTGGAGCAATTGGAGCAATTATTTATTGTAGACTCAAACCTTTGCGCCTAACAACCGAGGCTGACAATAAGCATTAAAGTTTACTTTTTTACCACAATAATTAACAGTAAATAACGCTGGCATCCATCCTACATTTTGAATGTAAATAACTCCCGGATTCAAAAATTGTGAGATCTAGGATGGCTGTTTTGTTTATTAGCGTTGTTTATTATTTTTGCAGCTAAAAAAACGGCTTCTTGTTTAAATTCAGTCGTATGAGTTTTACGTAGTTTCTTTGTTGTCATAAGTACCTCTATGATTATTGTACTTACTTAGTAGTGTGTCTAAAAGTAGTGGCAGGGATCAGTTTTAAACTATTAAAATAACTGTTGCTAAGTTTTAGTCTATTGTTAAATAATAGCATAAGGCTTAATACGTTTATTTCCAATTTATCTCATTTGGTTTACGCGAGCAACACTCAACCTTTAATTGTTTTAATTGGATAAGCTCTTCCGTTCTCTCTGTAACTGATTCAAATAAATTTTCATCTTCACAATTAATATCACTCAGTCCTACCCATGTATTTCTAGCTGATTTTTTAGCAGCATATAAACAGTGGTCGGCAATATCTAAAACTCGTTCCCATTTTAAACTTTCAGGATTATTGAGTGAAAAAGGAAAGCTTGCATAGCCAATAGAGCATGTTTTGCTAATACTATTTCCTTCACCAATAATAAAGTTGTGTTTTTCAACTGATTCTCTCAATTTTTCTGCTAACACAGGCGCGTTATTTCGATTTGTAAAACGGGCAACAATTAGAAACTCTTCGCCTCCCCATCTGACGAGGTAATCGGTGTCTTTAAATACGCGCTTTAAGATAGGCTTAATTTGCATTAAAACATTATCACCTGCGGTGTGACCATAAATATCGTTAACACGCTTAAAATGATCTAAATCGATTAGAAAGAAAATCAGATCAGACTCATTTCGTTCCTCAATGGTGTTCTCAAAACTAAGGGAGTGATGCTTCTGTAATACTAAATCAATATCACTTTTTAAATTATGTGCGATAAATCGTCGGTTATTTAGCCCCGTTAGTTCGTCAGTGCTGCTTATGTTTGCTAACTTTTCATTCGCTTTTTGCAAGCCTAATGTTCGTTTTGCTACTTTGATTTCTAGCTGTTCGTTTACTTTTTTAATAAAAATAATTTTTTTACGTTGTGCACGCACAAATAACCACATAATAAAAATCAATACTAAGCAATACAATGAATACGCCCACCAAGATAGCCAAGGCGGAGGTAGCACCGTGATTTTTAAAGCGGCACCTTGTTCATTCCAAATACCGTAAGAATTGCTTGCTTTAATTCGTAAAACATAATTGCCAGTGGGTAAATTGGTGTATGTCGCTCGGCGGTTTTTATAATCAGTAGTAATCCACTCGTCATTAACCCCTTCCATTTTGTAGGCATATTGATTTTTTTTAGGGTTTGAAAAGTGCAGCGCACTAAATTCAAATGCCACAAGGTTTTGTTGGTGGGTGAGGGTGACTTTTGACGTTGAATGAATTGCTTTAGCAAGAGTATAGCTATTACTTCGTGTTTGTTCACCGAAAGTCGATTTTTGACTTGGGAGTATACTTGTATTTTTGATAGGTACAGACTGGTTCGACAGTAGCATGTCAGTAAAAATAACCTTTGGTTGTTGGTTATCGCTAATTACTTTGTTTGGAAAAAAACGATTAAAGCCATTAATTCCACCGAAGAATAACTCTCCGTATTTACTTTTAAAGGATGCATCAGCATTGAATTCATTACTTTGTAATCCGTCATCCATATTATAGTTTTTAAATTTTTTAGTGTTGAGGTTAAAGTTAGATAAGCCTAGGTTTGTACTTAGCCATATTTCTCCTTTATCGTCCTCTTCAATACGATACACAACATTATTGGGTAAACCATCTTTTTCAAAGAAATGAGTGAAGTTTCCTGTTAGCTTATTAAATAAATTTAAACCGCTTGCTGTACCTACCCAAAGGTTTCCTAGGCTATCTTCAGTAATTGCATAAACAGTATTATTGCTCAGGCTGTTAGATTTTTTAGCTTTGTGCGTGTAATGGGTAAATTTTCCAGTGTCTGGATCAAAGTGATTAAGGCCTTTCCAAGTACCAATCCATAGCTTGCCTTGCCGGTCTTCGGTTATTACGCGAATACTGTCATTACTCAAACTGTTTGAGTTTGCTGGCTGATGGCGGTAATGGGTAAATTGTTCTGTAATGGGGTTAAAAAGATTAAGCCCTTTCCAAGTGCCTATCCAAATATTGCCTCGTTGGTCTTGTGTAATAGCACTTACGGCGTTATCGCTTAAGCTTTTAGAGTCATTAGTGTCGTGCTGATAGTGTGTAAACTGTTCTGTGGCGGGGTTAAAACGATTAAGGGCATTACCGTCAGTACCTATCCAGAGATTATTTTGATGATCTTCAGTGATAACATATATTTTATTGTCACTTAAACTATTGGAATTTGTTTTATCATTTTTATAATGAGTAAACTGCCCTGTAGCCGAATTAAAACGATTAAGACCGCCTCCCCACGTCCCAACCCAAAGCGTACCTTGTCGATCTTGAGTTATAGCTCGCACTATATTACTGCTTAAGCTATTAGGGTTTTTACTTTGATGATGGTAGTGGGTAAATTGTTTAGTTAGTGAGTTTAAACGATTAATGCCACCTCCATCGGTCCCTACCCAAAGATTACCTTGTTGGTCATAAGTAATTGCTCTTATACTATTATTACTTAAGCTATTAATATTACTTGTTTGATGCAGGTAGTGAGTAAATTTTTTAGTGATGGGATCAAAATGATTGAGGCCACCACCAAGAGTGCCTATCCAAAGAGATCCTTGATTATCAATAGTAATTGTACCTATTTCATCATGGCTCAAACTATTAAGGTTATTTTCTTTGTGACGATAGTGCGTAAATTGCTTGGAAGCAGTATCAAAATAATTGAGACCGCCGCCTTTAGTGCCTATCCAAAGGTTGCCTTGTTGATCTTTTACAATAGCACTAACAGCATTATCACTGATACTATTGGCATTTTCGAGTTGGTGTTTATAGTGGGTAAAATGTTTAGTCACAGGATTAAACTGATTGAGGCCACCACTCCAAGTACCCAGCCAAAGATTGCCTTTTAAATCTTTAGTTATAACGCTAACAGCATCGTTGCTTAAACTATGGGGATCTGCTTTTTTATGGCGATAGTCGGTAAACTGTTTTGTTACGGGATCAAAGCGATTAAGACCACCGCCATCAGTGCCGATCCAAATGTTACCTTCGCTATCTTGAGTTATTGCATGAACGGTATTATCACTTAAAGTATTGGGGTTCATCTCATTATAGCGGAAGTGGGTAAACTGTTCGGTAGTAGGATTAAATTGATTTAGGCCGCCTCCGCGAGTACCAATCCACAGATTTGACTGAAGATCTTCAAAAAGAACCGTAACGTAATTACTTGATAATGAGTGAGCATTATCAAAATTACTTTTGAAAATCTTAAATTCATAACCATCGTAACGGGCTAAGCCTTCCTCAGTGCCTATCCACATGAATCCTTGTTTATCCTGCAATATGGCTTTAGCACTACTTTGTGGTAAACCATCTTCAATAGATAAATGTTCAAAATGTACAGATGATCCTGCTGCGGCTAAGGCTAATGAAATTGACAGTCTTACTATTAGTAATCCTAGAATTAAATTTTTAATTGTTTTTGTCAAAAATTGAACCTCAATACATTTATTTTATAGAAAACATGGCATTAATTAATATAAATAATAGCTATATGTTCGGCTATTGTATAGAAATATGGAAGGGGGTTATTATCTTTACTAATTCATCATCAGGTAACCACTAATTTCGCGCTACTTATAACTATAATTGCAAACGAAAGCTAGCATATGCTAAGCCAAGTTCAAAATTGGGCAAAATACTTGAAGGTGCTTCTACATTTAAAAAACTCCAGAACAAAAAATACCGAACAACTAAAAAAAACCTCAATGCAATTTGCGCTGCAATCAAATCGCGCAAGTTGGGAGCCAACGTATGAAATAAAGGTAGCGGGGTTAGATGTATTAAAAAATTATTCTGCTAAATTGTCTAAAAAGTTTGGCTTTAATGTAATTTTACCCAGTGCAACTTTGCAAAGGTTAGCAGCACAAAGCCGTCTATCTATAGGTTCATACACCCAACTCCCAAGCTATAAAACCCTTACTCAAAACTGATATTTTGCTTTAAAAAGTAATCTCTAGCTTCATCAGTATGTGGCTTAAACGCTTTCCAGCGACCAATTGCTTTATTGTTGAGTGGCTGGCGTACTTGCACCTTGCTTGCGGTAGAAACTGGGGCGGTGTTTAAGTGAAAATCTATACATTGCTCTTGCCACTCTAAGTTACAAAAGCTGACTAATTCTTTAATTTGTTGCTCGGGCTGTGCGACCAATTCTTCGTATTTTACTAATTTTATATTGCTGTGTTGCATGCAAAAGTGCTGCATTAGTTTGTAAAAACGGCTGTAAAATTTAGCTGTATCGAGTAAGTCTAGCGAGTAGGCATAGTAGGGGTTATTAATGGTAAATAACTGGCGATAGTTACCAATACAGGTGTCCATTGGGTCGCGCAGCATACAAATGATTTTAGCGTTTGGCAGTGCTTTGGTTATTAAATCGATATAAAAAAAGTTAAACGGGAGCTTATCAATAAAGTGTTTATGGCTGCCTGTTATTACGCGTGTTGCGTTTAAATAGGTGCTGCCAAGCTGATTAAAATCAAGCTCGTAGGCCTTACTGAGCGTTTGAGTGTCGAGCACATGGTGTGTTTTTGTTTGGCTGAGATTTTTAACACTTAGGCCAAAGTCTTGTAATTCACCGGCTGACTGCACGTCGCTGTGGCTCGATAAAATACGCTCAACCAATGTGGTGCCAGAGCGGGGCATACCTAATACAAAAATAGGTTCGGCCGTTGGGTTACCTTGTGTTAGCGCTTGTTTGTGCTGCTCACTTAAGTGTTTAATATGTTCAAATAACTCAGTTGAGCTTTTATGATCAAACGGCTGCACAGCACGTTTTGCTACTTTACCCTGCTCTAACGCGTTAAAAGCCTCAGAAAATTCACCAAAATCTTGATACTCTTTTGCTAAAGCATGGCCAATATGTAGTTTTGCATCGGGGTGTGTTACTTGCTCAAACACGTTTTTTAAGCGCTCAATATGATTGTTTTGCACACTTACTTTAGTTAAATCACTTAATGCAAAATGACTTTGATGGTGCAGCGGGTTAAGCGCTATGGCATTTTCAAAAGCGTGTTGGGCTTTATCGAATAATCCTAAAAACTTAGCGCTTACACCGTAGTTATAATAAAACGGTGGTTGAGCTTTGTTAGCTGCTTTAGCCAGTTTAATAGCGCATTCAAAGTAGTTAAGCGCCTGCTTGTGAATGCCTGCTTGAGTAAGGGCTACGCCGAGTGTATCAGCATCAAGTGATTTAGTTATTTGCTTTAATGAAACCGATAGCGCGGTGTTTTTTGCTTTTTGTAATTCGCCAGTAAGTGCGTAACATTTAGCAAGTTGCGCGGTGTATTCAATACTTTGACCAAGGGTGAGGGCTTTTTCGATGAGCTTTATTGCTTTGTGTATTTGCCCAACAGTTAAATTAACCATTGCCAGCAAAAAATACCCATCAGCAAAATCAGGTTTGAGTGTAACTAACTCCGCTAGGGCTTTGTGTGCTTGCTCTATTTTACCTTGGTTTAAATGTTTAATTGCGCTTTGATGAAGTTGCTTTAAATTTGGCTGCATGGTTTTTGGTAATTATTATTTTGTAAAAGAAAATAAAAAGGCTCAAATAAATTTGAGCCTTAAAACAGTGTTTAAAAAGTGAGACTGTTTAAAAGTCGCTTAAATTATATTTCAAATTTGTAGTTAAATTTAATACCTACCGTAAGCGGGCGATTAATGTAATGGCCGTAGTTACGCTGTATATCGGCGCCGTTCGCTGATGTTATATCCGCATTTGAACGACGAACTGAGGTAACTGCATATTTGTTAAATAGGTTATCAACATATAGGGTAGTTGACCATGCATCGGCCGTTAATTTAGCAGATATATTACTTAAGCTATAACCCGGTAGTGTTTCGCCGTTATCACGAAGACCCACTCTTGAAAGTACGTCGCTTTGCGCGGTTAAACCGTAGTTAATATCAAGCGTTTTGTTGTTAAACACCTCGGCTTGATAGTTTACACCCATCGAAAATTGGTTTTCAGGTGAGCCCGGTAAACGATCGCCGTCTTCTGCGCCACCGGTGCCATCGGCATTAAACAAAAAGGGGGCATCTGATGTTAGCTCTGCTTTTGTATAAGCATAGGTTGCATAAAGCGAAAATGCATCTGATAAAATTGCACGGGTTGAAATTTCAATCCCTTTTGCATTCGCGCTGCCTGCGTTTGAAAGATACGTTAATTGCCCTACATCGGTAGCGCCAGAGATTTGTGCATCATCCCAATCTACGTTAAATAACGCGGCGTTAAAGTGTAGTTGGCTTCTAAACCATGTGCTTTTAAAACCTAGCTCGTAATTTGTAGTGGTATCAGCATCGTAAAGCATTTCGTCAGATTGGCCACAACCCGTTTGCTGATCGGCAGGTAGTGGATCAGGGCAAGCGACCAAGCCGTTTGAGCCACCAATTCTAAACCCTTCACTTACCGTTACATAGCCCATTACTGAATCAGTAAACTGGTACTTAGCATTAAATTTAAATAAATTCCCGTTATCACTCGCGTCACTGTTTTCATAATTAATACTGATATCATTAGGACCAGCGCTACCCGATAAGGTGTTAGCAAGTGGGAAGTCAAACGCAGCTTTTGCTTGTATATCGTATTCATAAAAGCGTGCGCCAATAGTAATGTCTAATTTATCGGTGACTTGGTAACCCACCTCGCCAAAAAGTGCAGATTCAGTGATTTTACTGCTGGTTAATTCTAAGTATTCTAATGCATCAGGGCGTACTTGTTCGCCTTTGACAAATACATCGTAGTTTGGAGTAAACTCTCTGCTGGAGGCATCCGTTTCTGTTTTGTTGTAAAAGCCACCCACAATCCAGTTAAAGTCGCTGTCGCTTTGCGACACTAAGCGAATTTCTTGAGTAAAGGTGTCTTCTTCGTCTATTTCACGGGTAAAAGCAGAGAACGAAGGAAATTCTTCATAGCCGTAATCTAGGCGAATAAGTAAGTCTGTTTGGTCGCGTTGGCCATCGGCATCAAAGCGTGAAATACCGGTTGCCGATACCAGCTCTGCAAAACCTAAGTCGGCTTTTAGCTCAAGGCTTAGTAATTGATCTTTTTTCTCGCGGGGCTCCGCATAGCGGTAAGCTGATTCGTATTTACCTATTACGTCGCTTAAACCGTTGTTTGCATTAAGGCTGTTGTAATGAACAATCGAGCGGCCTTCGCTGTCTTGGTTTTGGTAAAAGTAGTTAAGCGTCCCTTCAAACGACTCATTTGGTTTGTAGCGTAAAGAAATGCGGCCTGTGGTCGTGGTTTCACCGTTGGCGTCTTTTATGTTTTTAAGGTTGTTAGTAACCGCTGAACTGTCGCTCCAATCAGGATCGGTTATTGATACACCTGGCTCGCGCACAACATAACCGTAATCGATATAACCTGGGTCTTCGTAAACATTTAAACTGGCGCGCACTGCAAGTGTGTCTTCAATAAGTGGCAGGTTAAATATAAAGCCTCCTCCACCGCCAACAGAGTCACTTTCTTTTGTTTGAAATAGGTCGCCGTAAACTTCAAGCGATGTAAAATCAAGCTCAGGCTGTTTAAGCATATAGCGAATTGCACCGCCTAATGTGCCTGCACCATAAAGGGTGCCTTGTGGCCCAATGAGTACTTCAACACGCTCAATATCTACTAGGCGCATATCTACCGAAACTGGAATTTCATTTATATAGGTAGAAACTGTGCCGCCATCCGACGATGGACCAGAAGAGTTTGTATTTAAACCACGAACAATAATAGGTGAGCCAGAGCGGCCACCTTGATCGGTAATTGTTAAACCAGGTACCCAGCGCGCTACATCCGCAAGCTCACTGATATTTTGGTCTTTCATAATATCTGCATCAAGGGCTGTAATATTTAACGGTGCATTTTGCACAGAGCCGCTGCGCCTTGTTGCTGTAACTTCAATTACTTCGAGTGATTTACTTTTAGCTGCAACTTCTTCTTGAGCAAGTGCGGCATTAGGCAATAAAAATACGCTAGAAACAGCGCTCGAAATAGCCAAGGTTAACAAGCTTGGTTTAAACATAAAAAGTGATCCCTAGTTCAAATGTTTTACATTAGTAAATTAAGTTAAGCAGTCTATCAGGGAGTTAAGTAGCTGGGAATGTTTAAATTGAATTTTAATTCACTTTTATAGAATAAATATGGTTTTCATGTGTGGTTTTTATTTAGTTAATAGGCAATACAAGCAATAGCTTAGTGCAATTAAGTACAGTTAGGTTAAAAATCACACACTTGTTTAAAGGTAAATAGTCATTCATTTTTAACGATGGCGTTATGGTGAATTTGTTAAATAATATTTTATTAAAATCGATATTTCATAATGTCATTACTTATACTTTTATTAGCACTATTAAAGTGTATTTTGATCCCCATTAAGAGTGTTAAGTCACCATTATAAGTGACAGTATAAGTGACAGTATAAGTTATTGAGTGAGCGTGTTTGATTGCCGCTTCGTATTCTCTTTTTTATTTTGTCCGCACTTTTGTGTGTGTGTTTTTAAGGATCAACAATGAGCCAACTATTTTCGCCTTTATCACTTGGGCAAGTAACGTTAGATAACCGTATTATTATTGCTCCCATGTGCCAGTATTCAGCAAACAATGGCGCTGCTAGCGATTGGCATACTATTCATTTAGGTCAATTGAGTTTGAGTGGTGCAGGGTTACTTATTTTAGAAGCAACAGCAGTAAACCCAGAAGGGCGTATTAGCTACGGCGATTTAGGGCTTTGGAATAACGAAACCCAGCAAGCGCTAGGCAAAAGCCTAAAAGCAGTGAGACAATACAGCTCTATGCCTATTGGTATTCAGTTAGCACATGCTGGGCGTAAGGCCTCTACTGGTAAACCGTGGGAAGATGTTGGCGCTATTGCACCTGATGATGTCAATGGCTGGCAAACAGTAGCACCTTCTGCAATTGCGTATGACGATAAAAGCCCTGTGCCAAAAGCAATGAGCCAAGATGACATAGATTTATTAGTTAAAGATTTTGTAAGTGCAGCTAAACGCGCTGATGAACTCGGTCTTGATTTAATAGAGCTACATGGTGCGCACGGTTACTTGCTGCATCAATTTTTGTCACCACTTTCAAATAAGCGCGATGACAACTACGGTGGCAGCTTAGAAAACAGAATGCGCTTATTGCTTGATGTGTTCAAAGCAGTAAGAGCGGTATTCCCAAGCACAAAAGCAGTAGGTGTTCGTATTTCGGCAACCGATTGGGTTGCAGGCGGCTGGGATTTAGAACAATCGATAGTGCTTAGTAAAGCGCTCGATGAGCTCGGCTGTGACTTTATTCATGTAAGTACTGCGGGCCTAAGCCCTGAGCAACAAATACCAGTAAAACCTAATTTCCAGGTACCGTTTGCAACAGCAATAAAAGAAGCAGTTAAAATGCCTGTTATAGCGGTGGGTTTAATTACACAGGCGCAACAAGCCGAAGATATTATTAGTAAGCAGCAAGCCGATGGTGTAGCGCTTGCGCGTGGCATTTTATATAACCCACATTGGCCGTGGCATGCAGCTGCTGAGCTTGGCGCTACAGTGACTGCACCAAAACAGTATTTACGTTCAAGCCCATATGGACAGCCATCACCAATAAAATAAGTAAATTACGAGGTTATAACCCAACCCGCGTTTGCGGGTTGGGTTTTATTATTTTTAGAGAGTAGAGACACACATGACTCAAACAGGCGTTTCACCACAACCACTTAGCAATACACTCGTTACTATTATTGCTTTGTGTTGCGGTCTTATTGTTGCCAATATTTACTACGCTCAACCTATTATTGAGTTACTCGCCCCAGAGGTGGGACTAAGTGCGCACAGTGCTAGCCTTATCGTATCGCTTACACAAATAGGCTACGCTTTGGGGTTGTTTTTTTTAGTGCCATTAGCTGACTTAATTGAAAATAAGCGTTTAATGCTTATTACTTTAGCTGTGTCGTTTTTGAGTTTAATAGGTACAGCGCTTGCTGATTCACCTAATGTAATGCTTATTTTATGTTTAATGATAGGCATGAGCTCGGTTTCTGTTCAGGTGCTTATTCCTCTTGCTGCGCATTTATCGTCTGACGAAAAACGCGGGCAGGTTCTTGGCAATATTATGGCGGGTCTCTTGCTAGGTATTTTGCTGGCAAGACCTATATCGAGCTTAATAGCCGATCACTTTGGTTGGCGCGCTGTATTTTACTTTGCAGCAGGGTGTATGGTGTTTATTGCAGGCGTAATTTATTTTGCTATTCCAAGCAGGCAACCTACCCATAAAACAACGTATTTTAAGTTATTAAAATCGCTTAAACAGTTAATGATTAGCCAACCAGTGCTGCGCCAACGTTCATTTTTTCAAGCGTTAATGTTTGCATCGTTCAGCTTATTTTGGACGAGCGTACCGGTTGTGCTTGCCCGTGAGTATGGTTTATCGCAATCAGAAATAGCATTGTTTGCCTTAGTGGGTGCTGCTGGTGCCGTAGCGGCACCTATTGTTGGTCGCTTGGCTGATAAAGGCTACACACATCAGGTATCTTTACTTGCTAAAATAATTGCGGCAGTGTGCTTTTTACCAAGCTTATTTGAGTTACCTTACGGTATTATAGTATTGGCGTTAACCGGTGTATTTATTGATTTTGCTGTGCAGGCCAATATGGTATTGGGGCAACGTGCAGTGTACGCACTAGAGCCACAAAGCCGTGCGCGTTTAAACGCTATTTACATGACGAGTATATTTGTAGGTGGCGCAGTAGGCTCGCTTATTGCCAGCCCATTATATGAAGCGGGCGGTTGGACAGGTATTGCACTGGTTGCCACGGGCATGCCGCTTATTTCGTTGATTGGCTATTTGGTTACAACTAAAAAGCAAAGTAAGGCTGTGAGTTAAATAACTATCGCACAGAGCACAATAAAGTCACCATGTTGCGTGGTGACTTTATTTAGATTATTTAGTGCTTAATTAAGTAGCCTGTTTTTTTGCGTTTGAGAACGAGCTACCAACAGATGCAGTAATAACAAGCAAAATAGCGAGCCACTGCCATAAAGTAAGTAACTCGCCTAAAATAATAAATCCAGCGAGCGAGGCTATTGCAGGCTCTAAGCTCATCATGACGCTAAACCCTTGCGATGGCATATTACGCAGAGCAACCATTTCGAGTGTGTAAGGTAATGCACTTGATAAAATAGCAATACCAATCCCTAATGGGATAATTTCCCATGTAAACGCGGCGCTTTGCATAATGCCGCCGTAAGGCACTAGCACTATAGCGGCAACAGTCATGCCCAATGCGACAGTGGCTCCACCAGAACTTTGCACTCCCGTTTTTTTGCCAAATAATATATAGCCTGCCCAACATGCACCCGCCCCAAGAGCAAGTGCTACACCCAATGGATCAAGACTATCTTTGCCGCTCATATCTGGAAGCAAAAGCAAAATGCCAGCAATAGCGCAGGCAACCCAAAATAAATCACGTTTTCGGCGCGAGGAAAATAAAGCAACAGCAAGGGGGCCTGTAAATTCAAGTGCGACACCAATGCCTAGTGGAATACGTTCAATGGCGTAATAAAATAAAATATTCATACCGCCAAGGCTTAATCCATACACTATGATAGGGATACGATTACCTTGACTAGGTAGGTGTTTCCAAGGTTTAAACACCAAGCAGAGTATGAGAGCTGAAAACCCCAGCCTTAAAGCTGTTGTGCCTTCAGGACCTACAACAGGAAATAATTGTTTAGCGATTGAAGCACCAGATTGAATAGTCACCATAGCAAGTAGTACACACATAACTGCTAATAAAAATTCTTTTGAAGGTGATTGCATTTTTATCCTTTAATGGACGAGTCTGTCAAAAATGAGCGAGTGTGCGTAAAGTTGACGCAGCCTGAGTTAATAGCGGCATAGTATCTTTTTTTTAAATTAGAGGTAAGTGCATACGACTAAAAATAGAAGCGATAACTCGGTCATTAGATTAATGGGCGTTTTTGTGTACAAGGCCGCTGAGTGGGTAACGGGCCTACTTTTTAATCATTAGGATAAGTAACACCTAATTGAGTACGCGCAGTATCAAGTACATGCATGACACTTTTTGAAAGCTGATACGTATTAACATCTGACTCACACTTACCTTGATTAACCATTTGCATAAAATGGTCCACTTCAAATTTCATAAAGTGTTCGTCAAACGCGATAGACACTAATTCGTGATCCCCATTATTAGCAATAAATTCTACTTTTTTAAGTTGTGATACGGCCTCGATACGAATACGGCCAAGTTCGCCTTGTATTTCGGTAATATTATCGCCTTGCGATATTTTAGAATAACTAATAACAGCTTGTTTATCTGCGTAGTTTAGTAATATATCCCCCGCACCATCTACGCCGGTATCAAGTAATACGCCACTGGCACTTACGCTTTGCGGCGCTCCCCAAAGAGCAATCAATAAATACAGTGGGTAAATCCCTAAATCTACCAGTGCACCGTTAGCAAACTCAGGTAAAAATGTATTTGGACGTTCGCCATTTTTATATTTATCGTAGCGAGACGAATACTGACTATATTGACCTATGTATTTACGTGGCGTGCCAATTTTTATCATTGCCTGTTGTAGTCGTGCAAAGTTAGGCAAGTGAGTGGTCATCATCGCTTCCATGTATAAGCGCTGATGTTTTTTTGCGGTAGCAATAATAGTTGCAAGCTCTTTAGAGTTTGCTGCAGAGGGTTTTTCGCCAAGGACATGTTTACCTGCTTCTAGGCACATAACTGCGTATTGTTTGTGTAAGCTATTTGGCGCGGCTATGTAGACGGCATCAACATTTTGATCTTGGCATACTTGCTCTATTGAGGTGAAAATTTTTGCTTGTGTATTGTGTGGGTGTTTGGCTAAAAACGCTTTGCCACTCGACTGCGCGCGCGAACAAACCCCGTATAAATTAAAATCGTTTAACGTATTTGCAGCGGCTAACAATGTGTCACTAATAAAATTGGTGCCAACAATAACAAAGTTCATACTCACTCCTTAGAAAATATAAGCGCATTGATTGTATCATTTTAAAATTATGGCGTGCTTTTCTTTGTTGGTTAAGTTTTTAAGGCTAGGCGCCACTTAGATTAACCCTTTTCTTTAACTGTGTATTTACGCAATATAAATAGCGATTAATTCGCTGATTTTATGTATTGTGGTGTAAATAAAAAGTAAATGGCTAAGCTGTATGAGCACAGAGTATGATTACATTATAATTGGCGCAGGCAGTGGCGGCTGCGTTATTGCATCGCGTTTGTCAGAGGACAAAAATGTAAGTGTATGCTTAATTGAAGCTGGCAAGAGCGATAATAGTGCGTTTGTGCAAATGCCTGCAGGCATTGCGGCGAGCGTACCTTATGGTATTAATAGCTGGCATTACAATACCGTGCCGCAAAAAGCGCTTAATAATCGTTGTGGGTTTGTACCACGCGGCAAAGTACTGGGTGGCTCAAGCTCGACTAATGCGATGGTTTACATAAGAGGCAATAAATACGATTACGACCAATGGGCGGCTAATGGCAATACGGGTTGGGATTTTGAGAGTTTACTGCCTTATTTTATTAAAGCCGAAAATAATAAAGCGTTTGTGAATAATGATCTCCACGGCACTCAAGGTTTGCTACACGTACAAGAGCTAAGTAATCCAAGCGATGTAAACCAGTGCTTTTTAAATGCCTGTGTCGAGCAGGGCGTTGATATAAACGACGATATAAATGGCGAAGAACAAAGTGGCGCACGTTTATCGCAAGTAACTCAGCATAATGGCGAACGTTGTAGTGCAGCAAAAGCGTATTTAACCCCGTATTTAAACCGCCCAAATTTAACGGTATTAACCAATAGCCACGTTAATAAAATAAATATAAAAAATAAGACCGCAAAAGGCGTGCAAATAGAGCGCAATAATCAAGTTATTGATCTGCTAGCAAGAAAAGAAGTAATACTGAGTGCTGGAGCGATTAATTCACCGCAAATATTAATGCTTTCAGGCATTGGTCCAAAGGATCATCTCAATGCGCATAGTATTAAAGTAGAACACGAACTTGACGGCGTGGGTGCTAATTTACAGGATCATCTAACGGTAGTGCCACTTTATAAATCAAAAACAAGTAAAGGCACCTTTGGTGTAAGCCCGCTTGGTATTGCTAGCATTTTTAAAGAATGTGTAAATTGGTTTACTAAACGAGAAGGGCGATTAACCAGCAATTTTGCTGAATCCCATGCGTTTATTAAATTATTTAAAGACTCGCCTGCACCTGATGTGCAACTAGAGTTTGTAATTGGGCTGGTGGACGATCATAGTCGTAAACTACACACAGGGCATGGTTACAGTATTCACAGTAGTATTATGCGTCCTAAAAGCCGTGGCACTATTACGTTAGCGGATAACAACCCACGTAGTGCACCGCTTATAGACCCTAATTATTTAAGCCACCCAGATGATTTAACTGTAATGCTTGCGGGCCTTAAAAAAACCTTGGCTATTATGCAAAGCCCTGCCTTTGATAACATACGCGGTAAAATGGTGTATCCGCTTGATATAAATAATGATGAGCAGCTGATTGCATTTATTCGTCAAACTGCAGATACCGAATATCACCCAGTGGGAACATGTAAAATGGGGCAAGACTCAATGGCTGTAGTGGATACTAATTTGCGAGTTCATGGGATGAGTAATTTACGTGTAGTTGATGCGTCTATTATGCCTAGCATAATTACCGGAAACACTAATGCCCCGGTAATTGCGATTGCTGAAAAAGCAGCTGATTTAATTAAGTGCGCAAATGTTTAATTAGGGCGTGTTCAAAGACCCTTAGTTATAAAAATCGTTTAGCCATTGTTGCCAATTGCTTTCAAGGCGTAGCATTTGCTGATGTTTTTTAGCGTTTATGTGCTTAGTTTCATCTTCATTTGCCATATATGGCCCAACGCGACAAAGCGGGCAATGGTTTGGTGTTAAGTACGCTGGTTTTTTAAGCTGTGCACTTAATTCATTGGTGTGAGTATTCATCGCTTTTGGGCTAAATACGTACGTTATACCGCTGGTATCTTTTACGTGTTTATCGCGGTCAACGTTACGAATTTTATAGCCTTCAAAGCGACTAATATCAAAAGGCATTTGGCCTAAATATTCAGCGCTTAAACCGTTATTTAAACTGCCTTCTATATTCCATTCGCGATAGGGTTTTACATCTTTAGAGGTAATGTAGCACAGCATAGGACCATTTTTATCAAGCGCGTATTCATTAGCGTATTTAATAAATTGATGCAGTAAAGCGCGGTTAAGTACATTCATGCTGGTTTGGCGCGTGTTATTTTCAAATGCTTCACGACCAACAAAGGCAGGTATAAGCGGAAACTGAAAAATGACTACATCAAAGCTATTTAAATAACCGTCTAAGCTTTGCCAGCACGCTGTATTTGTGACATCAAAACGATTAAGCACTTCAACGTTATGCGCTTTTAAATTATTGAGCGCATTATCGGGATACTTATGTTCAATAGTGGTTGCATCATCGTAGGTAGAGGCGACTAATAGGTGTGGCTTTAGATGATTATGTATAGCGCTTGAAAACGATAAATCGCCATCGCCCACGGTGAGTACTCGCCAATTAGGATTTAAATACATACTTATTTAGCGGTGCTATTTTTAGCTTGGCTGGTGTTATCAGTGCTTTTTTGAGAATGTGCTGCAAGTAAGCGATGAAACGCGAGTCTGGTTTTTAACCCTTCAATTGCGATTTGTTTAATAATAAGATTAAAAGTAATTAAAATGGCAAATGCAATATGAATAGGCCCGTGGGTAAATCCTGCATCTGTATCGTAAAGTGTTAAACCAAATAATAAAAATAAGACGACTAAGAAAATCTCGAGTAATTGACTTGAATAAAAGCTCAAACGACCTTCGCTTTTATGATCTTTTTTAATGCGAATAGCGCAAAAAAAAGGGATCACTTTGATTTTAAATGCAGCGTTTTTCTCTACGTAGTTTTCGCCTAGTTCATCGAGCTGTTGGCGTAATTGGTCAATCATGGTGTGTCCTTAAATAGCAGTGCGCGGATATTACCTTATTACCGAACAATATTTAAGTTTACAGCTGCTATTTAACCTGAACTCTGGTTAATAGATTTGCTAACACATTGAATTATGGTGATATTTAAATTTATTTTCTCTAGCCAGAGATTTTCTGTGAGAACAAGGCGAATTTACGCGTCAATAGCGGGCCTATTGCAAGTAAATTCAACGCAGTTAGCGCTGAAAATAGCTGCTTGAGATAGATTTATTATCCAGAGCTCAGGTTACTTAGGATAAATACTCATACCGATAATAAGGATATGACAAACAAACACAACAGAGGTGAGTACTACACGCATTTTTTGATAATCTTTATGGTAGGTTTGCCATTGTGCAGTCGCTTTTTCAAAAAGTAGTACTAGCCAAAAACTTGCAGCTAACCAACCAAGCGCCCACTCAACAGGAAAAAATGCTAAAAACGGTACTGGTATAACAGGTAGTACAGCTTTTACTGCATCGCTGTAGCGTTGCTCACCTGCACGCCATAAGTTACCCGCCATGAATGCTAATATTGCAATGCTGTAAAAAGTAAAAAACTCTAAATTAATACTATTACTACCAAACACAAGAGGCCAACCTACACAGCCTAAAAATGGGATTAAGCCTAAGTAACCTAATTGAATGTGGTTGATAAATTTTTCCATAATAGTATGCCTTGTATTTATGTGATTAAAAGCGGAAGTATTGTAGCAGTATTGCGATTAGCTATCTTAATAATTCGCCAGTATCTATAGTCCAAATAATGCTTACGATAAAAGAGATTATATAGTTCAATCTTAAAAATCGATTGGTTTAATCTAAACAATCAATTTTATTTAATTATCCATTGGCCGTATTGTATTAATCAAGCCAACGCAAGAGGCCATATATTACGGCTGCGTTGAGTAACTTTAATTCTACTTAAATATAAATGAGGAATACCATGAGCACTTCATTAATCAATACAAAATTACAACCATTCAATGCAACCGCTTACCACAACGGTGACTTTGTAGAATTGTCTGAAAAAGATGTTCTAGGTAAATGGTCAATTTTCTTCTTTTACCCAGCAGATTTTACATTTGTATGTCCTACTGAACTTGGCGATGTGGCAGATCATTACGCACAACTTCAAGAAATGGGCGTAGAGGTTTACTCAGTATCTACTGACACTCATTTTACTCATAAAGCATGGCACGATACGTCAGACACAATTGGTAAAATCACTTACCCAATGATTGGCGATCCAACAGGACGTATTACACGCAGCTTTGGCGTGATGATTGAAGAAGAAGGCTTAGCACTTCGCGGTACATTTGTAATGAACCCAGAAGGCGAAATTAAAATTATTGAAACTCACGATTTAGGTATTGGCCGTAGCGCTAAAGAACTTGTTCGTAAAGTACAAGCTGCACAATACATTGCAACTCACGACGGTGAAGTTTGTCCTGCATCTTGGCAGCCAGGTGAAGACACACTTGCACCTTCACTAGACCTAGTTGGTAAAATCTAAGTACCAGATTTTCCAATCAAGTAAGGGCAGGTAACTGCCCTTAAATTAACAAGCATACGTTTGTTGATGCCTCCTCTATCAATATACTTGTTTAAGCACATGCATTATTTGGCATGGGAGGCTTGCTGTTTAAATTTTTCTAAAAGGGTTAAGCCATGTTAGATAACAACATAAAAAATCAATTAAAAAGCCATTTTGAATCGCTTACTCAACCTGTTGAGCTGCTTATTGCCTTGGATGACAGCAAAAAATCAGCAGAGGTAGAAAGCTTAGCAAACGATTTAGCCTCACTGAGCGATAAATTCACGGTAATAAACAACCCTGATACGAGCGCACGTCGTCCGTCAATGGTTGTACATTCACCTATTAAAAACACTCATATTACGTTTGCAGGCGTACCTATGGGTCACGAATTCACCAGTTTAGTGTTAGCACTTTTGCATACTGGCGGACACGCAAGTAAAGCTAAAAGCGAAGACATTGAGCAAATACAATCGCTTACTCAAGAGTTAAACTTTGAAGTATACATAAGTCTAAGTTGCCAAACGTGCCCGCAAGTCGCGCAAGCACTTAACACTATGGCTGCGACAAACAGTAATATTAAAGCCACCATGATTGATGGTGCATTATTTCAAGATGAAGTAGAAGAGCGAAATATTTTAGCTGTACCGGCTGTATATTTAAATGGCGAACCATTTAGCCAAGGTGCATTAAGCCTTACTGACATACTCAATAAAGTAGATAGCAAAGGGGCTGCTAAACAAGCAGCAGCGCTAAGCGAAAAAGATAAATTTGATGTACTTGTCATAGGTGGTGGGCCTGCGGGCGCATCGGCTGCGATTTACTCAGCGCGAAAAGGGTTAAATACAGGCATTGTGGCTGATAGATTTGGTGGACAAGTTGCAGATACATTAGCAATAGAGAACTTTATTTCGATTAAGGCGACTGAAGGGCCAAAGTTAGTTGCTCAGCTTGAAGAGCACGTTAAAGAATACGATGTAGATGTAATGCATAATCAGCGTGCAGCGGCACTTGGTTATAACAATGGCTACGAAATTACACTTGAAAATGGCGCAGTACTCAAAGCTAACTCGCTCGTACTTGCCACTGGTGCACGCTGGCGCGAAATGAACGTACCAGGGGAGCAAGAATATCGCGGCCACGGTGTGGCATATTGCCCACATTGCGACGGCCCTTTGTTTAAAGGCAAACCTGTTGCTGTAATTGGCGGTGGTAATTCAGGTATAGAAGCGGCAATCGATTTAGCCAATATTGTGCAAAGCGTTACGGTACTTGAATTTGCAGACACATTACGTGCTGATGAAGTACTCGTTCGTAAAGCTAAAAGCATGGCTAACATTACTATTATCAAAAGTGCACAAACAACCGAAGTGCTTGGTGATGGTAAAAAAGTAACAGGCTTAACGTACATAGATAGAGTGTCGGGGGAGAGCCAAGAGCTTGAACTTGCCGGTATATTTGTGCAAATAGGCTTAATACCAAATACCGAGTGGTTAAAAGACAGCGACCTTGAGCTAAGCAAATTTGGTGAAATACTGATTGATGCTAAAGGCGCAACTTCGTTACCGGGTATTTATGGCGCGGGGGATGCGACCAATACTCCGTTTAAACAAATTATTATTGCAATGGGCAGTGGTGCAACGGCAAGCTTAGGCGCATTTGATTATTTAATTCGCCACAGCGATGAAACCGAACAAGATCAAAGCGCTGCTTAGTTAACCAGAAAACTCTCTTGATATAACAGCGTTCACCCTTAGCTGTTTGTTCACCCAAGCCGCCCTTCTCCAAAGGCGGCTTTTTTATGCCTAAAAATTAACATGCGATTTAATCGCAGCCACCACCAGAATCACCACCGCCGCAATTGCTATCCGTATGAGACGTGCCACCGCCTACATAACTTGACGAGCCTCTAGTAGATTTAGCCTTTGTAACAAAAGTTGAGAGTAGTAAAATACTGATCCCCACAATGACAATAATTAATGGCGGCCATTGCTGAGTTGAAAAACCTTTGAATAGCACTATAGCTAATATAGCGAACAATACGGTTCTAAATATATTTTTCATTGTTGAATTCCTTATACAATTATATTTTCTTATTAATGTTTTAGTTTCAGCCGCTTAGCGGCCGAGGCAATAGCAATTTCTAATGAGTGCATTTTAAATGGTTTTGAAATAAACATATCCATACCCGCTTGCTTACATGCCAATTTATCTTGCGATGAAGTATTAGCTGTTAAGGCCACAATATAGGTTGAATCGGACGTACAGATATTTTCTGATCGCAGTTGTTTTGTTGCCTCAAAGCCATCGAGTATAGGCATAATACAATCCATAAAAATAAGGTCGTAATGCTTTTGCTCGCATTTAAATATGGCGTCTTGTCCATCTACTGCAAAGTCTGGTTTTATATTGAATTTGTTCAGTGAGGCATCAAGAACAAGTCTGTTTATGTCGTTGTCATCAACCACTAAAACAGCAAGCTCACACGCGTTAATATTTATTTTTGATAGCGGATTTAGCTCTACTTTTTGCTCTTTACCTAGTTCTATGGGTATATTTAGCGAAAAAGTAGTTCCTTGATTCACTTTACTACTGACCTTAATTTTCCCGCCCATGTACTCAACAAGTTCTTTAACTATTGCGAGGCCAAGCCCTGTGCCACCTTTACTATTTTTAGCATCAACTTCTTGAGTAAAAGGGGAGAACAAAGACTGAAGGAATTGGCTTGTCATGCCTCTTCCTGTATCAGTTACTTCAATATTTAGCGTTAATTTATTATTGTTATTAAGGACTGATGTATGCAGTTTTACACAACCGTGTTCAGTAAATTTTAACGCATTACTTAATAAGTTAGAGGTAATTTGGCTTAGTCGTGTGTTATCGCAATATGCCCAGCAGTTATCAGAAATTTCATTTGTTACTTCTAGCTCTACATTACTGCTTTTGAATAAAGGCGTATACAAAGACACCAGATCAGTAAAGGTTGTTTTTAGTAAAACGTTAGTGGGTTCTAGCTTTAATTCACCATGATTTATTTTAGAAAAATCGAGAACTTCGTTGATTATACTCAAAAGTATATCGGCGCTACGTAGCGCCACTTTTATTTTTTCAGCTCTTTTTTCTTCATTATGCTCATCTATCAATGTAGTGAGCATGCCCGTAATGCCATTTAGCGGTGTTCTGAGTTCGTGGCTTATTTTTGCAAAAAGCATGCTTCTATCATCTAGCAAGCGCTCCGCTTCGGCTTTTTTCTTTTTGAGCGCTTCTCTTAGTGTTACCGCTTCAGTGATGTCTTGAAATGTACCAAATAACCGCGCGCAGTGGTCACCATTAAATTGTGCTTCTCCGAAGGTAGATACCCAAATTGTTTGTTTTTTTGCTGTTATAATTTCAAGCTCTAAATGCCACTTTTCACCATGATGAACTGCATTTTCTACGGCCTTGTTTATATTATCTCTGCTTGTACCTTCTTTATAAAAATCGATAGCAGAGTCCATTTCAGGGTTATAGTTCTCATCAACTTGATGGATTCGTTTGGTTTGCTGACTCCAATAAATTTTATTATTAGTGAGATCAACTTCCCACGTGCCTATATTTGCTACGCTTTCTAATTTTAGCAAATCGTTACTGTTTTTTATTAACTGTTCTTTGGTTATAGCGCGCGCGAACTCTGCGCCTAACCATTGTGCAAATAGCTCTATGTAATCGTAGGCTTCATCTGTAAAAATAGGAGACTGGTTAAGTGAGGAGAAATTTACAGTGCCAAAAATATCGTCACCTATTTTGATAGGCGCACCAATATACGATTCGAGTTGAAAATTTGCATAACAAGGGTGATTAGCTATTACGCTTTGCGAGACGTTATGAAATGCAAGTGCGGAGCCCGCAACAAGAGTGTGTACGCAGTAGGTGCCTTCTAGGTCAAATTGAGTGCCTATTTCTAGCGAGTTATCTGGCGTAATAGCATGTAACACGGTATAGCATTTACCCTCAACTTTACTAATGATAGCGACGTCAAGGTTAAACACATTAAGCCCGAATGCTAATAGTTGATTAATTTTTTCGTCAAAGCTCAGACTTTGGTTAGACACTATGTCGTGAAATTGCCTAAGAAAATTCAATGGTAAACATCCTGTTGGTTTTAGAACTTAATTTACAGCTGCCCGAAGGGTTCTACCTAGGGGCAATTAACTCTTTGTTGCTCGGTTTTTACTTAGCCCACTAGGTTACAAACCTCGCGCCGCGATTAAATCGCCCCTAAATTGAACAAATTTCAATCCACAAAGGTCAACACGCCCTAGTTTAGCAAAAACTAAAACAACTTTACTTGGTTATTATTTTTTATAAACTGCGGGCAAAGTTATGCTCGCAGTTTATTGTTTTTAGTAAGTTGAGTTTGGTGTGTACTGAGGGTTTATATCACCACCAACTTCTTCAGGATCTACGTCGTTAATAAGTAGGATCTCGCGTACGGCTTCAATGTGATCAAGCACACTTTGATAACGCTCGCCATATTCGTATTTTGTCACTTCAATAGCTTTAGGCATGTAAGTAAAAGCTATTTTTAGGGCGTGGAGTGCTTCTTCGTTTATTTTTTCGCTCATAATGTTCTCTTATGTGTAGGCTATGGTTAATAAAATAACACCAAATATGATTAGGTAAAAACCAAAACTTACAATTATGACGTTTTCTCAAATACGGATACACAATTTAATTAACCTGAGCTCTGGTTAAGAGATTTACTAACGCATTGAATTATGGTGATATTTAAATTTATTTTCTCTAGCCAGAGATTTTCAGTGAAAACAAGGCGAATTTACGCGTCAATAGCTGGCCTATTGCAAGTAAATTCAACGCAGTTAGCGCTGAAAATAGCTGCTCGAGATAGATTTATTATCCAG
>NZ_JACJEM010000061.1:0-26542 GCF_014164085.1 Pseudoalteromonas sp. SG45-5
ATACGAGTAATTGAGAGTAATACTCTATCATGAGCATCGCTGATTTCACTTGCTTCAAGTCGGTTTTTTTCTCTTAAACGATCTTTTTCTAAAGCGGATAATCTGCGAGTTAAAGCCTTGATACTCCTGGTATTAGCATCATCAGGCTTCCATAAATGAATCTGCTCATTTTGAGCGGCCCCATATCTTGCGAGCATATAAGCATCTGACTTATCAGTTTTATGGATTAACCCTAGTGCTTGCGAAAATTTCTTAGCTTTGCCAGGATTTGAAATAAAGATTTGGAAGCCCATAGTGTATAAATACAGGGCTATTGCTTCATGATAAACCCCTGTGGATTCCATCGTAATGACAATATCATTAGGCTGACATTTAGATAGCTTCAAGATCCAATCATTGATGGCTAAATAGTCAATCTTTCTATTTTTGAAGCATTTAAATTTGCTGCCGCTCTTGGCTTGATTTAACAATAAACAGAGATCGAGCGTTTCTTTGCTTACATCAATTCCAACATTTAATCTCATATCAATGACTCCACTTGTACATACAGCATCATTAGTAAATCACTAAGTGCTCGGATACCATCCAGTATTAGAGAAAGTAAAATCAAGGGATAATCTACAGCTCAATGTTAAACATTACGTGGTACAACATCCTCACTGATTTTAGAGCTTGGAGATAGCTAATCATCCAAAGCCTCAAGATACAAGCGGTACAGCCCTAATCGGGTAGTCGGAGGCCTCTATGCTCAGTGAACGTCAAAAGTAAAATAACGTAACATCGATTTTAATACGAAAAAGTTAGGATGACACCCATTCAAAGAAGTAAAAAAAAGGAATAAACAAGACATCCACCCTAAATTTCGCCCCCCAAAACGCCAACCAAAACAACACTAAACTCTTTTTATCTTCTGCTAAAAAATACAGTAACCGATTGAAGCAAAATAGGAACTCAGCTATGGTTTGTTGATCAAAAAATAAATAAAAAGCAAGCTATTCTACAGGCTTGTTATATTTTTATGTTGGAGTATCTAAATGGCTCAAGGCAAGAATAAGAAATTACTAATCAAAAAGACTCGTAAAGGTAATAAAGGTTTCCCTATAGCAACGATCGCTTTTTATGGTCCAAACCGTGATCTTGCATCAAAAGCAGTATGCGCAATTATAATGCATGAAGGTGCAGCTGCAGAACCAATGAAAAAGTGGTTTTCTTCAACAGACTTGAGAAAATCAGAACTGGTTATGAGTGAAATACTGAATTTCACTGATGCAAACGGAGCTAAATCCGTTAGCATGATCCAAGAAGTAATAGGTTGCCCTCATGAAGAAGGGATTGATTATCCTGTAGGTTGCTATTGTCCTGAGTGTAATTACTGGAAAGGCCGAGACAGATTTAGCGCAGAGATGGTGCATTAATTAAAGTTAGTAAGTTAGGATGACATCCATTCTAACTATTACAGAAATCGCTAACTATAACAGTGGTATCTAGTTAAAAATTACAGTTTCACTCATTCCAATTACACATACGCCCCCTCCCTTGAAGTCAAAAGGAGTTAGTTTATAAACGTCAAAATTGATACCTTATTCTATTATCACATTTCACTGTAATGGTGCGTCACAATTTTGCTAAAAAGCAAAGGTGCTGAAATATATTCGAGCTATTGCACCATTTATATTTGGCGTTATGCCTAATGAAGGTTAAAAGTAAAATAACGAGCCACTGATTTTAATACAAAAAAAGAGTGCTAGCTGGTACTTATATATTGAGTGTGGGGATCAAATCTACATTACGTATAAAAAAATATAAACCTTAACTATGGTTAATAGGCATAAGTGCGTTTTTGAGATTGGGATTAGAATTAAAGGCAATAAAAAAGAGCTTAAATCAGCTTTTTATTGCCTTGCAGTTAGTCGTGCTTAAAACACTGAACGAAATGAAGAACGACCTGAAGAGCGACGAGCATTACGGCGGTGGCGCATGCGGCTGTGTAGTTCGCGACGTTTTGCGTCTAGCCATTCATCACGCGTAATGGTTACGTTACCATTGCGACCTTCTTCACGACTACGGTAGGCACAAAACTCTTCAAACGCTTCTACGTCGTCGCTAAATTCACCAGCGACCAGTTCAATCATAATTGCGTCATCTAAAAAGCCCAGTACGGGTATGTGATCAGGCACTAAATCTTCAGGATCACTGAAGTAAGCAAGCGCACTTAATATTTCTACGCGTTCATCTTCTGGAATTTGCCATTCAGCATCTTCAATCATTGCGACAAACGTTTCTAATTTTTGAATACGAAGGCGTACAAACTCAGGTACATTGTCTTTAATGTTTAAGCTGATTTTTTTTGCATTATTAATTATTACCTGCTCACTGAGTAATTTTGCACCTTGCTGTGCTTTACGCATTACATCACGAAAGTGTTCTAAATCGGTATCTGATAATTCAAACTTAACTTCAAACGCCATTATAATTCTCCTGTATTGGTTATATGGTCACAGCAAATTATCACTATGACAGACAACATTATCAATAGCTTATTGTCAATGTTGAATTTAGCAGATACTTGAGCTAGCAGCACGCTTAATAGTTGGTTTTGTATAAAATATTTGTAATGTACATGTTACATCGTGCTATTGTTTTGTGCATTGCTCCATTAATAGTTTAAATAGTCGTAGTGAAATTATGTCCCAAGAAAGTCAGGTAGTGAATGTAAATGGCTCGCTTTCTTCACACGAAGAAGTATCCGTTATTAACGAGAGTGCAGCGGTTAAAGCGGCGACTAAAAAGCGTTGTGATAATTGCCACCAATCAGTTGAGGGAGGTTTTTGCTCTAATTGCGGGCAGTCACTCGACTCCACGCTAAAATATTTTTGGGTGGTTATTTTACATCTACTCGATGATATTTTTAGCTTTGATTCTCGTGCGAGTCGCACTTTGTGGCCGTTAATATTTCGCCCTGGGTTTTTAACAAATGAGTATTTTGCTGGCAGGCGAGTGCATTACGTGCCGCCACTACGGCTGTATTTGTTCATCAGCATTGTATTTTTTTTAACCCTAAAGCTAACCGTTTCGGGAGAAGACAAACAAACCATTGAAATTAATAATAACAAAGCCGCTATTAGCCAAGTGACTGAGTATATTAAAACGCTTAATGAAAAAAAATTACAAGTTCAACCAACACCTGATGATCAAACAATGGCGAGTATTGATGCTGATTTGGCGAGATTTAATCGCTATTTGAGCGATTTAAAACGTGATATTTCCGTTGCTGAAAATGCCAAACTGGTGAGTACGACCCGACAGCTAGCTACCATAGAGCTGGAGCGCGTTAAGTTAGGTACAAATGACAAAAGCAATGATATTACTATTTCAAATAATGCTGATGGTAGTTTATCATTTGATTTTTTATCAGATGAAAGTAATAAAAAGCTCGATGATTTTGCAAAAAAATTAGCAGAAAAAGCCAAAAAAACCTTTACCACAGACACAAATCGTTTGATCAATGAAGTATTGGGCAAACTCCCGCAATTAATGTTTGTACTTTTACCTCTATTTGCCTTGTTATTGAAGGTGGTTTTCATCTTTTCAAAGCGTCTTTATATGGAACATTTAACCGTGGCACTGCATAGCCATAGCTTTATTTTTATCAGCTTTTTATCAATCGATATTTTGGATGTAACACATGATCATGTTATAGCGCTGGGAGGTGGGGTTGCTACTGCTGCGGCCAGTATTTTAGGATTCATTGGCTTTGCCTTACTGATATGGGTACCTATTTACTTGTTTATTATGCAAAAACGTATTTATAAACAAGGTTATATATCAGCGTTTTTTACTTATGGCTTTGTCGGTATTATTTACTTTATATTAATGGCGTTAACGACGTTTGTGGCAGTCGTTTGGGGTCTAACAGAAATTTAGCCTTTTTAACAATAGGTCACTAAAATACATCCGATAGCGCTGTGCAAATAACGTGACCTTAAATTTATATATTTAAATAACTACCTTTAGCTAAACATTTTACCTAAAGGTTTTAGCTAATCGACCGATATATTGTTTAATAGGGCTTAGCGATTAAGGATAATCATGGTTAATAATATACTTGGCAGTCATGCTAACTTAAGTACCTTGCTTGCCCAATCCGTCAATAATGCAAATCAAACAACACCACCTACTAGCTTACAAGCCACTGCCGATTTAGAAGCAAATGCCCAAAAAATCACCGATGAGCTGCTTGGGCAGTTTAGCGATGAAAAAGTAGGGCAAGTTCTTAATCAGCAACTAACCTCGTTATTGACTATTTCAAGCACACCTAGCATTTTAAATTATAAACTCTCCGATGAAGAACTCGCCTTACGCACAGTCATAAGCTCTCAGCAAGAAGGCTTATTGAATAACGAAAATAGCACTAAGTTAATTGAACGCTTAAATACATCGGTAAAAAATATTCAAGGTGCGTATGCCAGTACAAGCGCTATTTTGTCGAATTTAGGACAACTTGGGCATAAGCAACAGACGTTTTTAGCTTCGAGTCAACAACGTGTTGAGCGCTCGCTTAATCCTTTTATGGAAGACTTGAACCGCAAAAATTACGAAAATAGTGACAATTACCTATTTGAATTATCGGTAAAAACAAAAGAAGGTGATGTTATCAATATCACTTTTAACTCTGCGCAAGGTTACGATGAAAACACCGGTGAAGCGACCAATGACTTTAGCTTAAGTTACGAAGTGAATGGGGATTTATCCAAGGCTGAACATCAGGCATTAACTCAGGTACTTTCGGGTGTAGGTGAAATGGCGGATGAGTTTTTTAAGACTAAACAAAGCTCGCACAGTAGTTACGTGCCTTTAAATCAAACTGATATAAGCCTCGATTTTTTAACCGGTTTTAATCATCAACAGTTATCTGGTTTTGATGTGTCTTTTTCAACAACTGACGGGGAAACTATTCTACCCTCAGAAAATAATCTCAATTTGAGCTATAACATTGACGCAGCATCCAATCAGCAAGCGCTTGTATACAAATCAGAAAGTGGGCAAAACGAAGTCGATTTTACGTTAGATATGTCTACCTTTGGAGGGCAAGACATAAACCAAATGCAGCAATATATCACCACTTTAGATAAAAGTTTAGAAGACAGCCGGCGCAATAGCTTTGATGAGACCAACGACTCAGCATTTGGTCACAAGGGCGATGAAAAAATGAAGCAAGGTTTTGCTTTATTTAAAGATGCGTTTACTAGCATGTCTTCTGCGGCTGAGCGTTATAGCCGTATTGAGTCGGTTGCGTCGCAGCAATTTACTAATGGTCGCGAGTTAGTTTCGGATTTGGTCGATAACATGATCACAAACGATCCGCGTTATCAAGGGCTTGGCAGTAGCGAAAAAAATACATTGGGTGCAGGTATTTCTATGTTAGCCGATTTTGATGCAGCGTTTTCTTTTGCTATGGATCGTGGAGATTATCAGCCAAAAAGTAGTATTGAGTTAAGCCAAGCAACAGAGCAAGAAAAATTAGGAAAATTTAGCGGTGTAACTCAAAGTAAAAATGCCAGTACGCGTTTTGATTATCAAGATAGTCACCCAAATACTTACGATAAAAAAGAAAGCTATAACATTGGCACTGCGGTTAAAAATAATGAATTAGTAGGGCTTGATCAGTCTTACAAAGCGGATGTGGATAAAAAAACGTATCAATTCAATCCCGAGAAATCTCAATATGAGATAAAAATGGCGCTAAAAGAGCAAACTATTAGCGAAAGTAGCATTCGCTTTATCAACGATATATGGCTTGAAAAAAACCAAGATAGCTACAGCATGGATAAAAAAGAGCGTATTAATAGCAATAGTACACAAGACGAATTTAAAAGAACGAGCAGCCATTCTCATAGCAAGCTAGTTACGCTAATTGGTGATTTAGATAAGCTGGCAGAAGATAAAAATGTAAGGCGTGAATATTTAACTAATTTATCACAAGTGAACTTCTTCATGGATAAAGAAAATTAACTACCGCTCTATTCACTCACTGCGCAATATTGGGTATAGTCGTCACATTACTCCTTTTAAAAAAGTAACCTTATGTTTAAACAATTAATTTTGTTATTCGCTTTGGGAATGCCACTGATAGCCTGCGCTGGTACGGCCCCGTTTTCTGGCGGTATTACAGCGGATGCACTGCTGAGTGAACACAATAAATTTAGCGAACAATACAAGGCGTTTACGCCAACGGCGCAAGATATAGCGCTAATGCAAAAATTAGCAGATAAAGAGCTTATTGTATTGTTCGGCACGTGGTGCCACGACAGTCAGCGCGAAGTACCAAAACTAATTAAGTTACTTGAAGAGTCTAAAGTAAAACTTGCAAGCATTGAATACGTGGCTGTTGGTTACAACAAGCAAGACGATGCAGGCATTGCACAGGTAAATGACTTACAATACACCGCTACTTTTATTGTTAAGAAAAATGGTAAAGAGCTAGTACGTGTAATTGAAAAACCAACAGCTACATTGGCGCAAGATTTAACGCAGGGCTTATAAATTCTACTTGGTTATATTTGTCTTACGGTTTTGACTGATGGGTTTATATTTAAGCTAAAGGCTGCTATGAGCGATAACTGGTTAGTCAGGTGAGTCGTCATTAAATTAGTAATAATAAGAGAAAGTTTTCCTCTTATTTACATGTTTATATAGGCTACAGTAAGCATAATATTTATAGCTGGCAATAATTTACACTATTTTTTATTAATATAAGCCCATGAAATAAGGGTGTTTTTACGCTAAAATAGGAAAAGCGTCCTCCGATAAAGATATTATACATAAGGGAAAGTTATGAGTTTTGACTCATGGAATAGCTATATGCAGTTTAGCTGTTCAGTTCGAAATAAATCGCGATATATTTTAGACGAAGATGCGCAAAACTTTCTTCAAGGTATTAAAGATACTTGCAAAAGTCGCGTAGAAGTGATTAAGCCAAACTCAGAGATGTGGAGAGCACAAATGGGACATGATAGGTTGAAACTTCTGCAAGATGATGTTCATGTCGATGATATATTAATTCCTTATCCTGAGAAAAGAATGAGACCTTTACCCGACAGTGCTTCTGAAGGAAGAGCAAACCCAAAGGGGATTCCTTGTTTGTATGTTGCATCTCAAAAAGAAACAGCAATGTCTGAGAGCAGACCTTGGTTAGGTTCTATAATATCAGTGGCGAGATTTACCAATTCTAAAGAACTTCGAGTAATCGATTTCTCAAGACATCATACTAATAAGTTACCTATTTACCTTTCAGAACCTGATGAAGCCAAAAGAATTGAAGCAGTATGGACTAATTTAGATAAAGCTTTCTCTCAACCAGTAACAAATAGTGACCAGAAGTCAGATTATGCACCCACTCAAATTATTGCTGAGTTAGTAAAATCGTTAGGCTATGACGGCATAGCTTTTAGAAGCTCACTTGGGCAAGGGCACAACCTAGCACTTTTTGATTTAAATAGTGTTAACTTCAAAGACAGTAGCTTGTTTCGGGTTAATGATGTTCAGTTCTCGTTTGAAAGTAGTAATGACGAACGTTACATATAACAATAAATTATGTGACACAAACTGCACGTCGCATAAATACTAAAGTGTTGAGTAATTACCTGGTAATGGAGTACTAGCTTATGTTCAAGAAGAAAAGAAGTATTAAATTGGGGAAAGGGGTAAAACTCAATTTAGGAAAAAAAGGTATAACAAGTCTTTCAGTAGGCGGCAAAGGCTTAACGGCGAATTTCGGCTCAAAAGGAGTTAAAACTACTGCTAATATCAGAGGCTCTGGGGGTTCTCAGTCTGCAACATTTTTTGAAGATAAAAACCAACAAGCGCCTACGTCACAAAAAAATGACGATAACTCACAAAGAAGTGTAGGCATCTTATTGAGTATAGGAATATTAATTCTTCCTTATATTTTTGCGTGGTTATTACTCCGCTCAGGTTACAGTACTTATTCAAGGTTAATTAGCTTTGCATGGATGGCATTCTTAATTTATTCAATGTTTACAGGCACAAACACTTAACAAAGCCTTAATTTTACTGCTTTGCGCTGAGCTTCAGGTAGTAAATTATTGCGGGGGTTAACTGTACTAGGTAAGTCGATATGATCTCAAATCAAGATTCTGAAAAAATGCTTACACCGTGGTTATCTGTGATTGGTTTGATTACGGTAATGTGGACCCAGTAGAAAGAAAAATTGATGAGTGAGAAATAAACAAAACACCCAATCTAAATTTTGCACTTCCAATTAGAATCTAGGCACAGTTTTATTTGTTTAATTAGAATGGCTGTCAAGTTTAGGGCTAAGTTTAGGGCTATTCAATATTCTGAATCTATTTGTAGGCTGGTGGGATTATTAGTATTTGATACAGATGGTTACGATTCACTCTAGCTCTACATTTAATTTTGTGTCATCAGTTGGTTCTTACCAGCTTTCATAAAATTTACAGAGAGTTGCACGCTAACGCGTTTCTGTCCATTAACGATTTGAATTAGTGATGGTCAGATTTGATCAAGCTCCAAAAATCGAATATGACAGTTTAAGTTAAGACTTTTTCAATTAGACCTTCAGTCAAAGAGCGTAGTTAACGCCTTTTAAAGTAAGAACTAAACTTCTGATACTTCCTCAAAGGAAATACCTGTATAGCCTTTCCCATGAATTGCGCAGAACAGGTTATTTAGTACATCGTCATCACTTTCTTGATTGTCGCAACAAAATATTTCAGTGTGATTGTCTTGTGGGATCTTGAAAGTAGTAGCATTTGTTAGCTTGCCTTTGAAAAAAACAAATTCGACTAAATTAAGTTTTATGGCCCCTGTATTTATAAGGTATTTGCTGTTTTCATCATCTAATGCATCTATTGACGTGGTGACATTTAGAGCGTACCAAGTTTGTCCATCTACGCTAAATGGAAGGAGCTCACCTATACCCTCAAGTATATCAGCAAGTTCCTCTGCAACATCTTCTCTAAAAGCAAATGTTGCCATTCCTATATAAGCAATATCGGGTATAGGCTCATTGCTGTCTTTTTCAAAATGAGCATTAAAATTCATTAGCTTTCCAGCCAAAGTATCCCCATGGAAATCCCATAAGTCAGACTGATATACCGTAGACTCTGGATACATTAAGCGATACTTCGTATCTGGACGTAATTTATATACTTTCATATTCTAATACTCCAGAGCAGAAAATGGGGTCGCGTCTTGCCTTTTGCCACTTTCTTTTGAATGTCCGTTGATGTCATGCATACGACTTACAAATCGCGTATACACTTACTCATATAAACATTATTCACTAAACAGGCTTTTTTCGAATGCTTGCGCTGCATGCGAGGATGGTCTGTCTTTATAGTGTAATTGATATAATGGCCGTGATAACTCTACGTTATTTTGTGGCTTTAAGCGTGTTAATTTACCTAATTGCACTAAATCTTCAGTTACCACATTAGGCAATAACGCAACGCCCATCCCTTGTGCTACCGTTCTTGCTATAGCCTCGTTACTGCCCAATTGCATGCTGTTTTTTGCTGTAACGTCGTGTTGTTGTAGTAACTTAACCGACATTTCGAGTGTGCCAGAGCCTGGTTCGCGCAGCAGCCAAAACTGCTTGTTTAACCATGCTTTTACATTTTTAGCGGGCTTTAAGCTACTCGGTATAACCACACTCATTAAATCGTTTTGCCAGTGCTTACTTATAATATGTGGCTCGGTTGGCGTGCCTTCAACTAGTGCTAAATCGATAGTACATTCGAGTAATGCATGCTCAATTTGTGCGGTATTGGCAATTTGCACTTCTACTTTTATGTGCGGGTACTGCGCGCAAAATTTAGCTAAATAAGGGGGCAGCCAATAGCTTGCAATGGTTGTGCTGCTGCCTATAACAAGTGTGCCGCGCTTAAGCCCTGTTCGCGATTTTATATCTTCAATGGCTGCTTTTTCGATAGCAAAAATACTACGAGCATGTTCAAAAAGCGCTTGCCCAGCCTCACTTAAAGTGAGTTTTTTACCCTTAGATGCACGTTCAATCAGTTGTATGTTTAATTGATGCTCAAGCTCTTTTAGCGCTTTAGATACAGCCGGTTGGCTTATAAACAGCGCTTCAGCTGCGGCCGAAAAGCTACCTAGTTTAGCAACCGTATGAAACACCCGAAGTGCATGTAGGTTCATTGTGCCTCTCAAATTACATAACTTTAAGTTATCAAATCATGATTTTAATGTATTAGAGTTATATTTTGCGCTTTATTATAATGAAGTCAATTAATAACAATGACTTTATGAAGGGATGATTATGCTTAGTAAAATTAAAAAGATAGCACAGTATTTTAGTGTTAATACTAAGCAATACAACGATTCGCGTTGGTGGTTAGGAATGCTGCTTGTTATTGTTTTAGCGGGGGCTGCTGTTGCCCTTAGTAAATTGCAGGTAATGCAAAGCGCTCAGTTTAGTTCTTTAACGCTTGGTATTGTACTTGGCATTATTGTTGGTAACAGTGTTTTTTCGCGCATTGCGACTCATACCGATGTGGGTGTTAATTACGCTAAAAGTACTTTACTCAAAGCGGGTATTATTTTATTTGGCTTTAGGATCACATTTTCACAAGTAGCGGGAGTTGGTTTAACTGGGCTAGTAACTGATATTACAGTACTTAGCGGTACGTTTATGTTAGCACTTAGCTTAGGTAAATACGTATTTAAACTTGATGAACACACGACTATATTAATTGGCGCAGGTAGCTCAATTTGTGGCGCTGCCGCTGTAATGGCAACTGAGCCGGTAATAAAAGCGCAGGAGCACAAAGTATCAGTAGCTGTGGCAACGGTTGTAGTGTTTGGCACATTGAGTATGTTCACGTATCCGTTATTGTTTGAATATATGGGCATGACGGAGCACGCGTATGGTATTTTTATCGGTTCAACGATTCATGAAGTAGCGCAAGTCGTGGCGGCGGGCAGTGCTGTAAGCGAAAATGCTACCGATACGGCGGTGATTGAAAAAATGTTAAGAGTGATGATGCTAGCCCCATTTTTGTTGTGTTTATCGTATTGGCAAAATAAGAAAAATTCAAAAGTAGGTAGCATTGCAAACAGCAAGGGTAATAAATCAGGCATCACTATCCCTTGGTTTGCAGTGTTATTTATTGCGACAAGTGGTGTGCATTCACTCTCTATACTTCCTCAAGCTACTACAAGTGCGATTGTTTGGCTTGATAATATATTGCTCACGATTGCAATGGTGGCTTTGGGTTTACGCACACATATTGGGGCTATTCGCCAAGCGGGGATTAAGCCATTGTTACTGGCGCTGTGTTTATTTTTGTTTTTAACGTTAGGTGGTTACGCTATTAATATAGGCATTGCTGAGCTGTTTTAAACGTTACTTGGTAAAAGTTGATTAGCGGCTTAAATTGGCCAATCAACTTCGTTTACGTTATCGAGCTGTGTGCTGGTATTTTTATTACCTTGCCATTTATTAGTGTAAACAGCGTGCGGGTCAAACTGTAACGTTTGTTTTTCAATATTAAAGTGCCTACCACCACGCGGATCTACACCCACGCCCGCTATGTATTGCCAGTTGCCCCAATTAGCAGCTACGTCGTAATCAATCAATTGCTGTTCAAAATAGGCCGCGCCATAGCGCCAATCAAGGCTAAGTTCGTTAACTAAACAACTTGCTGCAATTTGCCTAGCTCGGTTTGATATATACCCTGTGGCATTAAGTTCATTCATAATAGCGTTCACCAAGGGGTAGGGGGTTGCGCCATTGCACCACGCAGCAAAGCGATTTGGTATAAACGTAGTCAGGGGTTTAGTGTGTTTTTGGCCTTTAAAACTAAATAGGCTGCTACCTACGTTAAGTGCATGCCATTTAAAATACTCACGCCATAACAGCTCAAACTTAATCCAGTAAGTAGACTCGTTTGCTATGTGGTTTTGCTCGTACTGTTCAACTGCATTATAAACTTGTCGTGCACTTATGCAGCCAAAGGCAAGCCATGCACTAAATTTTGTGGTGTTATTAAAGCCATCAAGCTCGTTTCGAGTTGTTTTATAGGTACTTGGTAGTAAACCTGAAAAGTAGTGCTCCAAATGTGTTTGCGCACTATTAAGCCCGCCATGCATTAAATGCTCAAGATTATTGTGCGATTCAATTGGCTTTGCAGCACATAAAGTAATGGGTTTTGGTAATAACGTTTTAGGCAACGCTGAAAGCGTGATGGGAATATTTACCGCCTCTACCTTTTTTCTAAATGGGGTAAAGTTTTTAGGCAGCTCGTTTAAATCAAAAGGGAGGTCGCTTTGTTTAAATAAAGTGTCTTGTTGAGTCGTTTTAAATATCACATGCGGGCAATGTGCTTTTAGTCGCGCGAGTTGGCGTTGCTCATATATTCCAACGTGCTCAGCGCATACAACCCCGTCAATATGTTGATCCGCAATTCGCTGCTTTAACACTGTAACAGGCTCGCCCTCAAGTACATGCAGAGTTTGTCCGCGTTCAATAAGCACTTGTTGCAGCTCAAATAAGCTTTGCATTAAAAACTGTTGTTTGTGCACGCCATATGGTTTTTGTTGGTAGTTATTATTTCTAAACCAGTGCGGATTTATTACAAATACAATATCTAGTGCGCATTGCTGCAAAGCAAGGTCACTAAAAATAGGATTGTCGTCTATGCGTAAATCATTTTGTAGCCAATATAAAATACGTTTGCTCATGTTTGCGGATCTTCCTAATAATTATTACAGATCGTTACGTATTTTAAACAAACAGCGATTACATTTTAGTAAACTTATATGCTGCATAAAAAAGGCTCTAGTGATGCATCACTGCATACATTGATATTAGGTTTTAAAAATAAATGAACTTTAGAATTTCGTAATTTTCATTGCTGGCATATTGTTTATGAGCTGATTAAAATAGAGAAAACTAATTACAATAAAGACCGTCATGTTTAATAAAGTAATCGCCTTAATTGATGAAGCTAATAGCCAAGACCCTAATAATGAATTGCATGACGGGAAAAGCTTCCCAAAAGAGCGTTTATATTCAGATCGTATGAGCGAAATGCTACTTCGTTTTATGCCAAATGCAGATGAACTCATGAAAATTGCAGTACGTGCGCAGCATATAGAGCGTTGGAAATCACCTCGTAGTGACTTTGAAATGAATAAACAAGGTTATCACCAATGGCGCAGTGCACTTTATATTTTTCATGCATCGACGGTAGTTAAATTAATGCAACAAGCTGGTTTTGATGAAACAGATCAAAATCGTGTTTATGAAGCCGTAGCTAAAAAAAATATCAAACGCAATCCCGACAGCCAGTTAGTTGAAGATGTAGCAAGCCTTGTATTTATTGAGCATTACATGCTTGAATTTACTCGTTCTAAACCTGATTATGATGAGCAAAAGTGGATAGGTATAATTCGACGTACGTGGCAAAAAATGTCTGATGACGCGCATGAGTTTGTACTTGCAGGTAATATTACATTACCCGCACCACTTGTTGGGCTTATTCACAAAGCACTTTAATAACAAATAAAAAGGATTTTTAAAATGTTATGCCCACGTACAAACAGCTCTCTTGAGCCGTTATTAATTGGCGGTATTACTGTTTACACTTCAGCGCAAGGCGGCGTATTTTTTGATAACAGCCAAATTTTTAAATTTAGCTCGCCAGAGCTAAAGCATAGTCAGGTATTGCTAAAAAACTTGAGTGAACATAGCGAGAAAGAATACGATGTATCGCTACGAATTAATTGCCCAAAGTGCAAAAGTATTGTAATGATGCGCAGGTATTTTTCGCCACTAAAAGCAGTCGAAATTGATGAGTGCCCTGGTTGTGCGGGAATTTGGCTTGATAGTGGAGAATTAAGAAAAATACACGAAAACCACTTAACACCCAAAGAGCGTAAGCTGTTAGCTCATGAAATGGCAACTAATCATGGGTTTATAACTATTAAATCACCTATTTCTAGGTTTATGCCAACTAATAAAAATAAAAGTGCGCATGAAACCACCGTTGAGAACTTGGTTCGCTTAGCTTTACTTGGTTTGTGACTGTTAATAACATATTAAAACAAAAACGGCGTACTAAAAAGTACGCCGTTTTTATTACAATAAACTAATTTTTAACGAATTTATTTATTACGATTTTCTTTAGCAAATGCACGTATTTTACGCTTTTGCGACAGTGTTACTTTATTAACACGACCAGCAAATGGGTTTTCACCTTCTCTAAACTCAATTTTGATTGGGGTGCCCATAATTTTAAGCGCTTTACGGTAGTAGTTCATCAGGTAGCGTTTATAACTATCTGGTAAATCTTTAACTTGGTTACCGTGAATAACAATACGTGGTGGGTTATAACCACCGGCATGGGCATATTTGAGCTTAACACGACGACCACGAACAAGTGGTGGCTGGTGATCGGCTTGAGCCATGTCCATAATACGGCGCAACATTGCAGTACTTATACGTTTAGTTGCAGACTCGTAAGCTTCATCAACAGATTCGAATAAATGACCAACACCTGTACCGTGTAGTGCAGATATAAAGTGTAGGCGTGCAAAGTCAATAAAGCCTAAACGGCGATCGAGCTCTGATTTAATACGATCTTTAACGTAATCGTCTAAGCCATCCCATTTGTTCACGGCAATAACCAATGAACGACCTGAGTTAAGAGCAAAGCCTAATAAGCTTAAATCTTGATCTGAAATACCATCACGCGCATCAACAATCAATAACACCACATTACAATCTTCGATTGCTTGAAGTGTTTTAATAACGGAGAACTTTTCTACTACGTCACTTACTTTTTTACGTTTACGCACACCAGCGGTGTCGATTAACACGTACTCTTTTTCATTTCGAGTCATCGGAATGTAGATAGAATCACGCGTTGTACCTGGCATGTCGTATACAATTACACGATCTTCGCCAAGTATACGGTTTGTAAGCGTTGACTTACCAACGTTAGGGCGGCCAATTATCGCAAGCTTTACAGGTTTATCTGCAAACGCTTGATGATCGGTGTCATCCCCTTCACCTTCTTCGTAAAGATCAATAAGTTCTTCGTCGTTGTCGGCTACGTCTTCATCTTGCGCTGCTAATTCAGCAATAAGTGGCTGAAGAGTTTGCTCAAGTAATAACGTAATACCACGGCCATGTGATGCCGCAATATGGTGGATTTCACCTAATGATAATTGGTAAAATTCAGCACAGCTTGAATCAGCATCAATACCATCGGTTTTGTTAGCGACAACAAAGCATTTCTTATCTTGCTTGCGCAAATGATTAGCAATGGCTTGATCGGCAACGGTCATACCAACACGGGCATCGACTAAAAACAGCACAATGTCGGCTTCTTCAATGGCTAGCAGAGATTGATCTGCCATTTCGATTTCGATGCCTTCTTCTGAGCCATCAATACCGCCCGTATCTACCACGATAAATTCATAGCCATCGTAACTAGCTTGGCCATATTTTCTATCTCGTGTTAAACCTGGAAAATCGGCTACGAGTGCGTCACGAGTACGTGTTAAACGGTTAAATAATGTGGACTTGCCCACATTGGGTCGCCCAACTAGAGCGATCACGGGAAGCATAAACTACCTCTTTAAAAAACAACAAAAGGCTTCGCAGTGCGAAGCCTTACAAAAAATAATTAACTATTAGCAGGTTATACTAATAGTAGTAAGTTAGTTTGGTATTTTAACCGCACTAACTTCACCATCACGGGTGTATAAAATCAGTTTATCGTCGGCAACAACTGGCTCAATAAAAAAGCCTGAACTGTCAAAGTCTTCACGAGATACTAGCTCGCCAGTGTCTTTATTTAACCAATGTAGATTACCTTCTTGGTCGCCTATGGCTAAATTACTACCTGCAACAGTAGGACCAGTTAAGTACCAACCACGTAGAGCAGGTTGGCTCCAACGTTCAATACCTGAATTTTTATCTAATGAATAAATAACGCCATTGCTATCTACTACATAAAGACTTTGTGCATCCATCGAAATTTCGCGATAGCTGCTGTATTCACGTTTCCACACAACATTACCAGAGCGAATATCAATAGCTGCCAGATTACCGTTATAGGCAATAGCGTATGCGTAAGGGCCGCTAATAAGTGGCTGAGTATCTACATCAACAAGGCGTTCAAATTCTGATGCGCCTTTTGCTACCGCGATTTCTGAGCTCCATGCTGAGTAACCAGTGTCTGAAATCAAAACATTTAGTTTGCCTGTTTCTAGGCCAACTAATACACCACCATTTGCAACGGTTGGTGAGCTTTGTCCACGTAATGTCAGTGGTGGAACTTCTTGTTCAAAGCTCCAGCGTTCTTCGCCCGTGTCTGGGTGAAGCGCGAGTAATTTACCCGAAGCCAAATTAACAAATATGAGACCATCGCCAGCTGCCGGTTTAGACAGTGATTCACCAGGTACATTTTTACGCCAAACTTCTTCGCCTGTTTCACGATCTAGTGCAATTACAAAGCCATGCTCAGAGCCAATGTATACTTTACCATAAGCTTGTAAGATACCGCCTGATAATTTTGCAGTGCCGTTATTAGCCCACGGCCAAAATGAAGTATTCTGACGTATATCAGTTTCCCATTTTGTATCGCCGTTAGTAAGTGAAAGCGCTTCAATTTGGCCTTCACGGCTAGCAACATATACATTATCTTTATATATGGCTGGTGTTAAGCGAGAAAAATAGTGCTCTACACCATCGCCTATCGACTCTTGCCATATAACATCAGTCTCAAACTGATTTACAATTTCAGGAAGGACGAGTTCTTCTTCGTCATCACTCGATGAGCATCCCATTAATGTTGCCATACATAAAGCAAGGGCTGCTGTTGTTAATTTTTTCATGCCTAAAACCTTATGCCGCTGGGCTAGTTACTGCTAGGTCATCTAACTTAACTTGTAAAAGAGGATTAGTTGTTAATCCACCTGCATCTACCGCTGCTTGATATGCCGTGCGTGCTTGCTCTTTATTGCCTTGCTGAGCGTAAATATCGCCTTTAAGCTCCGCAACATTTGCATTAAATGCCTCAGGTAGTGGTGCATTTAATGTATTCAATGCATCGTCATACTTTGTTTGTGCTATTTGAATGCGTGCTAAACGCGTAATCGCAATCGCTTTTAACTCTGCGTTTTCAACGTTTGATACAATCCAGCTTAGTTTTTCGCTAGCAACAGCTAGGTTTTGCGCTTCTACAGCATCTTTAGCAGCAACAAATGCCGCCAATGTCGCGTAGTTTGTATCTTTATTTTCGCTGATAAATGTATCAGCCGCAGACAATACATCATCACTTTCAACAAGTGTTGTATACGAATCTGATGCTTGCTCTGCCGTGGTAATTTGGTTCTGGTTATACGCTTTCCAACCATATAAACCGCCTAAACCTACAATTACACCGAGTGCAAGTGACAGGCCGTTTTCACGGAAAAAACGTTTAATGGCTTCTGCTTGTTGTTCTTCTGTTGAATAAATATCCATGTTTACCTCTAATGTTCGCTTAGCCGTTAATAAGCTCTGCTAATAGCGCTTTAGCTTGTTCTAATTCTAATGTGACTTGTTCTTTACGCTCACGTAAATATTTAATAGTCACAACGCCTTTTTCTAATTCATCTTCACCAATAATAACTGCAACAAGTGCATCGCTTTTATCAGCACGTTTTAATTGTTTTTTGAAGTTACCGCCGCCTGCATGAACCATCACACGAAGGCCTGCCACATCACGGCGTAGTTCAGACGCAATAATAGGCGCTTGAATACTGGCTTTATCACCCATGGCCGCTAAATATACATCAGCATTGCGGCGTATGTCACCTACGCACTCTAGTGCTTGTAATAATAACACTAAACGCTCAAGGCCCATTGCAAAACCAACTGCTGGAGTGGCTTTACCGCCTAGTTGTTCAACTAAACCATCGTAACGACCGCCAGCACATACTGTGCCTTGTGCACCTAAACTATCGGTTACCCACTCAAATACGGTACGGTTATAGTAATCCAAGCCACGAACTAATTTTTCGTTAACCGTGTATGAGACGCCAGCAGCGTCTAAACGTTCACATAAATTTTCAAAATGTTCTTTTGATTCAGCATCTAAATTCTCAGATAATTTAGGTGCGTCGGTTAATATGGCTTGTACATCTGGATTTTTGCTATCAAGTACGCGTAATGGGTTTGAATACATACGGCGTTTTGAGTCTTCATCAAGCACATCAATGTGTTGCTCAAGGTAGGCAACTAACGCATCACGGTAATCTGCACGTGCCTCATTAGACCCTAAAGAGTTAAGCTCTAAGCGAACGTGTTCAGTAATACCAAAGGCTTCCCATAACTGTGCCGTTAATAAAATAACTTCTGCATCTATATCTGCACTGGCAATACCAAATGTCTCTAAACCAAATTGGTGAAACTGACGGTAACGACCTTTTTGCGGACGCTCGTGGCGAAACATTGGGCCCATATACCAAAGGCGCTGCTCTTGGTTGTACAATAACCCGTTTTCGTTACCAGCACGTACGCATACTGCGGTGCCTTCTGGGCGCAGTGTTAACAAGTCGCCATTGCGATCGGCAAAGGTGTACATTTCTTTTTCTACAATATCGGTAACTTCACCAATAGAGCGTTTAAATAAGTCGGTTGATTCTACAATAGGAAAACGAATTTCTTGATAACCGAACGATGCTACTGTCTCGCGTAAAATGTTTTCTACTTTCTGCCAAACTTGTGTATCGCCTGGCAGACAATCGTTCATACCGCGAACTGCCTGAATTTGTTTTGCCACTGATAAATCCTAAATACTGTTTTTGTGTAATAAAAAAAGCTTACACAACAAGAATGCTAAAAATTGACCCGCTATTATAGCGTTCTGGCTATAAAGGTAAACGGCAAACAGCGCTGTTTGCCGCTATATACGGTATTTATTCGACTATTTTTATATCTATAGGTGTTTGGTTTTGTTTTTTCTCTATAAAGTCGCGAACATAGCCTTCTAGTTGCTCAACAATATTATTGTTATCGATGCGTGCTTTTTGACGCTCGCCATTAATATACAGGCCAGAACGACGGTTTGCACCGGCAAGGCCTATATCACTAACCAGTGCTTCACCTGGGCCATTTACAACACAGCCAATGACCGATACCGATACTGGCTCGATAATATCTTCAAGGCGTTCTTCTAGTTGATTCATGGTACTTACAACATCAAACTCTTGGCGAGAGCAGCTCGGGCAGGCGATAAAATTAATACCACGCGAACGAATGCGCAGCGATTTTAAAATATCAAAGCCAACTTTAATTTCTTGTACCGGATCGGCTGCGAGTGAAACACGCAGCGTGTCGCCAATCCCTTCGGCAAGTAACATACCTAAGCCAACTGCCGATTTAACTGAACCCGAACGCATGCCGCCCGCTTCAGTGATCCCTAAATGTAATGGCTGATCTATTTCTTTTGCAAGTAAGCGATACGCGCCTACGGCTAAAAATACATCTGATGCTTTTACTGATATTTTAAATTGGTCAAAATCCAAGCGGCGCAATATATTTACATGGCGCATTGCTGATTCTAATAGCGCTTCTGGTGTTGGTTCGCCGTATTTTTCTTGCAAATCACGCTCTAGGGAACCGCCATTTACGCCTATACGAATGGGAATATTATGCTCGCGGGCTGAATCGACAACGGCTCTTATTCGTTCTTCGCTACCAATGTTACCCGGATTTATACGCAGGCAATCTACGCCGTATTTTGCTACTTTTAAAGCGATACGGTAATCAAAGTGAATATCCGCGACTAGCGGGATAGTCACTTGCTCTTTTATACTTCTAAACGCGTCTGCGGCATCCATAGTTGGTACTGATACCCGAACTATATCGGCACCGGCATCTTGTATTGCCTGAATTTGCGCAACGGTTGCATCAACATCCATCGTGTCGGTGTTGGTCATCGATTGGACGGCAATTGGGGCACCGTCACCAATAGGGACGTTACCTACGTTAATACGTGTGGATTTTCTGCGTTTAATTGGAGATTCTGAAAACATAGCGACTACTCTGCTAGTGGTAATGTAAATTTGGCTAAACGATTTTTGGGAAAAGCTGAAATATCAACTTTTTCACCGTTTAGGGTAACGCTTACAACGTTGTGCTTACCAAGCACAACAGAAAAAGGAGGTTTGCCGGTGACAGTCATTAAGTAGCCTGCTTTTTTAACACCAAATGCAATTTTTTCACCTTCACCGTCGTAAATTTCAACCCAGCTTTCATCATTAAAATTCATTTCGATGGTGCTATTTTCAGCTGAGTCTGTATTAGAGGTGAGTGATTGATTTGTTTGTGCTTGAGTTATTTCAGGTACAGTCTCACGTTCGCTTGGCGCTAATACTTCTTCAGCCAATGCGTTATCGGCAGATTGCTGCTGTACGATATTAGTGGGTTGAACTGCTTGGCGTTCACTGAGTATTGAATTTTCTACATTTATATTACTGGTTTGCTCTTCTATGGGGGTTGCGTTTTGCCAAAACCATAATGCAGATGAGCCAATCACAATCGCTAAAATAATATAGGTCACTAGCATTAATCGGCTATCACTGGCTTCTTTTTCTGTACGACGTGAAAAGCTTTGCATGTTAGCGGGTTTTGCCGGCTCAGGTGGTGCTGGCATCATGGCTAAAATAGGGGCGCTATCAATTTCTAGTTCTCGACAGTAATTTTTGATATAGCCTTTTACAAAAGTAATCGGTCCGAGTAATGCAAATTCATCGTTTTCAAGACGTTTTATTTGTAATTCAGATAATTTTAACGGCTCAGCTATGGTTGCAATGCTAACATTGGCGTGCTCACGATGCGCTTTTAATATTTGTCCAACCGTTGGTTGTTCAATCTCTGTTTGCGTATTTTCTTCATTCATAATAGGTATGATTCTGGATCCACTAGTAAAAGTCTATGCCCTGACTTAAGTTCAGTATCTGGGCTTAATTTATTCCATCGCATTAATTGATCAATTAATACATGCCGCTGGGTAGCTATTTTATACAAGGTGTCGCCAGCTTTAATTTCGTAATAAATATTAGGATCGTTCAAATAAATTTTACTTCCATTCATTACCCGATCAGACTCTTTTAGACCATTCCATTGTAAGAGTTTTTGTAGTTTAACATTGTATCGGACGGAAATGCTAAATAGGTTTTCACCAAATGTAATTATATGAGAGGGCACCGTTATAACTGGCACTTTAGTGCTAAGTAATGGGGCGTCCATTTTTTTTATCGCAGAATAGTTTGTAAATTCTACGTCTTCATCCGATTCATTTTTACGATTAGAAAAAACAGCGCGATTTTTTACTGCTTCGTAAAATGTAACGTTAGCGCCATTATTACTATTTGAGCTTTCAATATTTGAGCGTGCTATTTGATTTTTTTGTTGCGAATTTAAGTCTATTGCTTTGGATTCACCAAAAGAAATTATTTTAACTTCAGTTTTAAGTTCGTTTGAATTTTTTTTAGTACTTGTTTGCGATACGGCGTCTTGGGGAAGCGTTACTTTTTTGGCTGAACTTTGCTGCGAGGTTAAAGCCGATATCACCGCAGAAGTATCAGTAGCGGTATTTGAAAACGTCACCGGAATTGTTTTTTTTTCAGGCTCATTAGGCACGTCTACAGCAATAGAACCCGCAGGGATACTTTTTACTTGCGGCGGTTTATTGTTCTCAGTTTTTATACTATTAACAGAGCTTGCTTTAAAAGGCGCGGGGTACTCACTCACTTGATTTTGACTTACAGACGTGGCTGCGTTAGCGTCTTTACTATCATTTGAAATTAAGCTGGTAGAGTTATCTAAAGTCGGGCGTTTTTTACGAATGATTTTTATTTTAGGCTCTGAACTAATTCGCCCGTTGTTATTACTTTTTTGCAAGTCATCAAGCATTGCTCTGCGGTACTTGTCTCTTAAAATTTCGAACTCGCTCAGACGTGTTTTTTGCTCTCGTAACGAATAAGCTTCATTACTCGTCGGGTAGGTTTGCATAATAGTAGCTGAAATTTTTTCAGCTTCTTCTATTCTACCCATGCGACTTTTAATTAGGTACTCAAGCATTAATGCGCGTGACGATATTTGGCCTGTATCATCATGACGTTTTAAAAGTTCGCTGGCTTTATGTAAATCACTTTTAGCGTAAAATAACGCGGCAAAACTAATTAAAGTAGAAGTTCGCTGAGAGCTGTGATTCATGGCTTGTTGAAAGTAACTTTCAGCATTATCAAAATCATTAAACTCAATGGCACACAAGGCTAAATTTTCGTAACTTTCGGCGACACGGATATAACTTGGGACTTCAATGGCTTTTAAAAATTGATCCGTCGCACGGTCATATTCGTTAATACCGCATAAAAATACCCCATAGTTATTTAAGGTATTAGGATCATCCGGTTTTATGGCGAGCGCTTTTTGATAGGCTTTATCAGCGAGTGTGTTTTCACCTACTTGTTGATAATAATAAGCAAGAGAGTAATGGACTTCAGGTAGTTGTGGGGCAAATCCAGCAGCACGTTCTAAATTGTATTTAGCTTGAGAGTTATTACCGGTGTTTAAATACTGCAATGCTAAAGCAATACGTGTTCGTGCAGCGCCTATATTATTAATTTTATTTTCGACGACGGGCTTGTCACTGCCGTTATAACTATTTTCAGTTACGCAACCACTCAAAGCAATTGCTGAAATAGTTAATGCAAGTATAGATCGCATTACCTTGTCTCTTTATTTTTATCCATAGAGTCTATCTTACCTAAAAGCCCTCATGTTGCATCCTTTATTTAAAATAAACGATTTAACATGAGGGCTTTAGGGATTTTCAACTAAAAATTATGCTTGATGAATATTAACGGCAATTGCGTTATCGTCACGCATTTTCTTTTTAGCTAAACGTTTAGTTCGGTCAACTACGTCACCGACTAACTGTCCGCAAGCTGCGTCAATGTCGTCACCGCGAGTACGACGAACAATACAGGTAACGCCTGCTGCTTGTAATACTTTTGAAAAACGATCAATTCGGCTGTTACTTGAACGCGTATATTCATTACCAGGGAAAGGGTTAAACGGAATAAGGTTGACCTTAGACGGTGTGCCTTTTAACGTTTGCACTAAGGCATGCGCCTGATCGGTGCTGTCGTTTATTCCGTTAAGCATAACGTATTCAACGGTTACGTCTTTATTCGCTTTAGAGCCATCGATATAACGACGACACGCCGCTAAAAATTCTTCAATAGGGTACTTTTTATTAACCGGCACTAAAATGTCACGCAATGCGTTATCTGGTGCATGCAATGAAATAGCAAGCGCCACGTCAATTTTCTCTTTTAGTAAGTCAAGTGCAGGTACAACCCCTGACGTACTTAATGTTACGCGGCGCTTAGATAAACCAAAGCCCCAATCGTCCATCATTAGTTCCATTGCTGGCACTACGTTTTTAAGATTAAGTAAAGGCTCGCCCATACCCATCATTACAACGTTAGTTACTGGGCGCTTTTCGCTATGGCCATCAAGGCCTATATCTTTAGCTACACGCCAAACTTGGCCAATAATTTCAGATACTTTTAAGTTACGGTTAAAGCCTTGTTGCGCAGTAGAGCAAAAAGTACATTCAAGCGCACAGCCCACTTGTGATGATACACATAACGTAGCGCGCTCTTTTTCAGGGATCCAAACGGCTTCTACTTCTTGGCCACCTTCAAGTATAAGCGCGTACTTAATAGTCCCGTCGCTTGCTTGTTGGCGAACGGTGATTTCTGGTGCAACAATTTCACATTCAGCTTTAAGTTTTTCTTTAAGCTTTTTATTTACGTTGCTCATATCGTCGAAGTTATCTACGCCAAAATGGTAAATCCATTTCATCACCTGGTCACTACGAAACGGTTTTTCACCGAACGATGCAAATAACTCGCGCATTGCTTCTCGGTTTAAATCTAATAAGTTAATCTTTTTTTGCTCGGTCATGAAACAACCTCAATCGGTGACGGTGGAGATAAAATTTACGAGGACGAATTGTACACAATTCACTCACTTTAATCATTAAGTAAAATATCAATAAATACACTGACAAATACTTTACGTAATGACTAAAAAAGGGCCCGAAAGCCCTTTTCAATATGTTAACGAATTCGAATTAACGAGTACGTGAACAAAGCTCTTCGTCAGCGAAGAAGTATGCGATTTCGCGAGCAGCAGATTCAACAGCGTCAGAGCCGTGAACAGCATTTTCGTCGATGCTATCAGCGTAGTCTGCACGTAAAGTGCCAGCTAGTGCTTCAGCAGGGTTAGTAGCACCCATGATTTCACGGTTTTTAAGAACAGCGTTTTCGCCTTCAAGAACTGTAACCATTACTGGACCAGATGTCATGAAAGATACTAAAGCACCGAAAAAAGGACGTTCGCTATGTTCAGCGTAGAAACCTTCAGCTTTCTCTTGTGAAAGGTGAACCATTTTAGCTGCAACGATTTTAAGGCCAGCAGATTCGAAACGGTTGTAGATAGCGCCAATGTGGTTTTTAGCTACTGCATCAGGTTTTACGATTGAAAAAGTACGTTCTAAAGCCATCTTTATGCTCCAATAATTTTAAATAAAAGTGTGAATATTAACGGGCGCGAATTATACGCGTTTTAACTGAAAAATCCTAATTTTATTAAAAACCAACTTGATTACGGTTTTGTGATCTCGATCAAAGGCAAATTATTATCCGCATTTATACTGCCGCGCTTCTGTTTACGTATTTGTTAATGACTACTCATGCAACTGGCTTACATCCAGTTCGATGTATGGAGCGCACATGTTATCTGTTATACCTTCCACGCCGTTTATTCCTGAATTATTATGCCCTGCGGGCAGTTTAAAAAACATGCGTTATGCCTTTGCTTATGGTGCTGATGCAGTATATGCAGGGCAACCTCGTTATAGTTTGCGTGTGCGTAATAATGAATTTGACTTAGAGACGCTGCAAATTGGGATTAATGAAGCGCATGCGCAAAATAAAAAGTTTTATGTGGTGTCTAATATTGCGCCGCATAACGCGAAAGTAAAATCGTATTTACGTGACATTGAACCTGTTATTGCAATGAAACCTGATGCGCTGATTATGTCAGATCCTGGTTTGATCATGCTGGTTCGTGAAAAATGGCCGACTATGCCGGTTCATCTATCAGTGCAGGCAAATGCAGTTAACTACGCCAGCGTACAGTTTTGGGCAAAGCAGGGAATTGAAAGAGTTATTTTATCGCGAGAACTATCACTCGAAGAAATTAGTGAAATACGCACACTCTGCCCAAACACAGAACTTGAAGTATTTGTGCACGGCGCACTGTGTATGGCCTACTCAGGACGTTGTTTGCTTTCGGGCTATATTAACAAGCGCGACCCAAACCAAGGTACATGTACCAATGCATGTCGCTGGGATTATGATGTTAAGCCGGGTGTTGAAAATGAAACCGGCGAAATGGTGCATAAAATTGATCCAAAACAGGTTATTCCTACATTGGGAGAAGGGACGCCAAGTAACGATGTATTTATGTTAGAAGAGCAAGGCCGCCCAGGCGAATATATGCCAGCGTTTGAGGATGAACACGGCACCTATATTATGAATTCAAAAGACTTACGTGCTGTGCAATATGTAGAACAGCTCACAAAAATGGGTGTACACAGTTTAAAAATAGAAGGCCGTACTAAGTCGTTTTATTATGTAGCGCGCACAGCACAGGTATACCGAAAAGCAATAGACGATGCGGTTGCAGGCAAGCCGTTTGATGCGGATTTATTTAAAACATTAGAAAACTTAGCGCATCGTGGCTATACCGAAGGCTTTTTAAAACGCCACGCCCATCAAGATTATCAAAATTACGAATACGGTCATTCAGTTTCTACCAGGCAGCAATTTGTAGGCGAAGTATTAGGTCGTAATGCCAATGGTTTGGTTGAAATAGATGTAAAAAATAAATTTTGTGTTGGCCATTCGTTAGAGCTAATGACACCAAAGGGAAATATTAGCTTTGTGCTTGAATGTATGGAAAACAAAAAAGGCGAAAACATTACCGATGCCAAAGGCTCTGGTCATATTGTAAAAATCCCACTGCCTAATAATCTCGATTTAGCGCACGCTATTCTAATGCGTAACCTAGATGAAAACCAAGACACCCGCAATCCGTTTAAACAAGCGTAATGCAACCCTATAACAGTGTGCCTATTTCCATAAATAGGCGATAACACAGTATAACTTGGTTTTTACTTATTCTTACAAGGATGTAAGCCACTAGGGCGTGTTGACCTTTGTTGGTTGAGTTTGCAGCAGACTGTTTGGTATTTAGGCAAGGCCGAGCCTATGTCGTGTGGTTATTCCCCATAAATAGGCGATAACGCAGCATAAATGCCAAACATGCGCTGCCCTTTGGGTTCTTTCTAGGGACGATTAACTCTTTGTTGCTCGGTTTTTACTTAGCCCACTAGGTTAC
>NZ_JACJEM010000062.1:0-8401 GCF_014164085.1 Pseudoalteromonas sp. SG45-5
GCTCTGTTGATGGTGATGACACTTTCATTGTTAGTTTATTCAATCGCGCAAAGACGAATGAGAGCGAATATGAAAAAAGAAAAAGCCACGATAGCGAATCAAATCAATAAAGAAATATCTAACCCGACATTACGTTGGGTCTTTCAGTGTTTTGAGGGAATTAATCTACTCCAGCAAGGCGACAAAATTAGCTTGGATGGTTTTGATGAGTTCAGGGAAAAAATAATAAGGCTCATTGGTGGACATGCGTTGCATTTATATAAAATCCAAAAAGTTGCCTAGGGGTCTGATCAATGCCTGATTCAATGTCATTTTGCAAATAACTCCCGCCAAATATAAAAAGTTAATTCATCAGTGAGTGTTGTGTTATTGCTGCTATAACAAACAAAAAAGCCTGCAATAAGCAGGCTTTTGACTATTTAAGCAATGACAAGATATACAAAATATTTAAAACTATTATTTATAGTCCTAAATTTTTATGAAAATCCGTGCTCAATATCCCGAAAAGTCCGTTGTCCGTTTGGATCTGCTATATCAATTAATTCACAGGCTCTTTTATTCCAAGCGGCTAACCATGAAATATAATTTGTCAGTTGGTGATAAGCTCGGTCTGGCGCATCAGGACGAATTCTTGACATTGAGAAACCTGAATACGTAGCACCACTTCCTACCCAACTAACAATTGATGATACAGCTCCGCCACCTGGAACTACAAAACCAACAGTCGTTGTTACTAACCCTAATATAGTCGCTGTTTTTTCAACAGCATTACCCGTTTTCATTATGTCGCCACTTATAACAGGATGTAACAAAGCTAATAAGTTAACTGCTTGTGGCTGATTAGAAGCAACTGCAACATCATTTGACGTTTTTGAAGTGTTTGTAGGTGCAGCCCTTCCACGCATTGCAGGAAGTAAACTATTAAAAGATTTTTGGCTACTATTACTTGTTGAAAAAGTAACTGATTGTGTGCTTAAGCCACCGGCTTTAACTCTTTTTTCATCTCGTGGCGTTACAGTTGATTTATAAGTTCGTTGTAATCGACGATAAACAGCTGCACTACATTGTGTCATTTGTATTGCTAAAGCAGCTTGATCCTTGAAGGCTTTACCAATCGCACGTTCAGAAAGTTGCGTTAGCTGTGTTTTTTTCTTTAGCGCATGTTGGCCGATAATAATATCCACAAAAATATCCCTATTTATTATTTAATTGTCAGAATTATATCATGCAATTCAACCGTATGAATATCTAAAAAATATAGATTTAAAGTGTGCTTAACCGACATGAAGCTAGTAAAAACGAAATTAAGCATTTTAGAAATTTTAAGAAGCACATATGATTTAGTAAACAATTAGAAGCTGGTTATTGGCTTATTTGCGGCTTAATGCCACTCAAGTCTAACTGAATAGTCATTTCTACATTTTCAGGTTCTACCGCAACATCACTTAAACCTGTTCTAGTAAAATATTCTTCGAAGTTTTGCTGATATTTAGCCGAAAACTGCGTATACGCGGTAATAAACAAACTCAGCTTTTTAGCTATTATTGGGTAGGTTGCGGCAAGTTCCCGCAATTTTTCAGGTTCAGCAAAGGCAAATTCGGCGTAAGTATTAAAATCATTACCCATAGATGTTTTACCATAATCAGATAAAAAGCCTGCGCTATAATCTGGCGCTAACTCATCTTTTGTAAGTGCCTCAAAATTTGATACTGCAGGCTTCCAATCTCTATTTAATAAACTTTGCCATGTCATTACGCTAAATGGTGAGTTATTAAATATGAGTGAACTAAGTTCATGATGTACTCCACGATACGCATTTTCATAGTTAGCTTTTGTTTCATTCCATTGTGCAATATTAGATAAAGCTATCCATCTTGAACCATAAGTTCCGCCAGCCGCAGCACCTTCAATAGTTATAGCGCCTACAATATAAATAGTATCAATTACTTCAGAAATAAATCCTTCTGGGTAAACTCCCAAGGCAGACTCAATCCCATCAAGAGTTTCAGGTGCACTATCTAAAGAGGTTATAGTCACTTCAACATTGACTAAACTTCCCTCTTCTTCGGTAAAATCTTTTGGATAAGATTGCTTTGGATTATCTGTTTTTATATTGAGCTGGTATGTTTTACCCAATCGTTCTGCTTGCTCCGTTTCACTTTCTAGGTAAGAACATGCGTTCAAAAAAAATAAAAAACTAAACAGGACAAAAACTTTATTTTTCATTTAAACAATCCTTGTTTTATGCCCTAAAAAAGCCTGCATATTTGCAGGCTAAAAACGTAAGACCGCAACCAAATAGCGTTATCTGATAATTTTCGGCTTAATGTTACTCAAGTCTAACTGAATAGTCACTTCTACATTTTCAGGTTCTACCGCAACATCACTTAAACCCGTTCTAGTAAAATAATCTTCGAAGTCCTGCTGGTATTCAGGAAAAACCTGCGTATACGCAGTAATAAACAAACTCAGCTTTTTAGCTATTATTGGGTAGGTTGCGGCAAGTTCCCGCAATTTTTCAGGTTCAGCAAAGGTAAATTCAGCATAAATATTAAAGTCGTTCTCAGCATTAGTTTTACCATATCTAGATAAAAATCCATTTTCATAATCAGGCCCTATATTCCTATCTTGCGTTAAAGCCTCATAATTCGAGGATACAGGCTCCCACTCTTTTGGCAGTAAAGCTTGCCATGCAAATAAAACGAAAGGTGAACGTATATAAATTAGTGAGCTTAATTCATGGTGAACCCCTTTCAATGAGTTTTCGAAGTTAAAGTTCGTGCCATTTTGTTCTGAAATATTTACTAATATTATGGAGTTGCTTGAGTATGTTCCACCCGCTTCAGCTCCTTCCATAAGCATAGGACCAGAGAGATAAATAGCGTCAATTACTTCAGTAACAAACCCTTGAGGATATGTCGTTAATGCGGCCTCAATACCATCAAGTGACTCAGAAGACTCTGCTAACGTCGTCATTTGCATTTCAAGCGTAGGGGAGTTGCCTTCATTTCCTAAAAATTGTTCAGGAAAAAATAAACGAGTATCACCAGCTTTAATATCGAGCTGGTATGTTTTACATAATCGTTCAGCTTGTTCTGTTTCACTTTCTTGGTAAGAGCATGCGTTCAAAAAAAATAAAAAACTAAAAAGGACAAAAGCTTTATTTTTCATTTAAACAATCCTTGTTTTATGCTCTAAAAAAGCCTGCATAGTTGCAGGCTTTGAGGCATTTTATAAATAATTAAAACTCAGTATTTTCAACACGTTTTTATAACACAAGTATGCTTGTTACTAAGTACGCTATAAACGTCAATGCACCACCAAATAACGCATACGGTAGCTGCGTTTTAACGTGGGTGAGTAAATCACACCCTGATGCAATAGCCGATACGGCGCTGGTGTCAGATATAGGCGAGCAGTGATCGCCAAATATACCACCACCCAAAATAGCACCAACAACAAGCGATGGCGGTAAACCTAGCGCTTGAATAAGTGGCACACCAATTGGGATTAATATAGCAAACGTACCCCACGATGTACCCGTAGTAAACGACATTACCGCGCCGGTTAAAAACAGCACCGGTACGATTAAGTAAATAGGTAGGTAGTCGCCAACAAGCGATGCTACAAATACACCAGTACCCAACTCTTTTAAGCTTGCGCCAAGTGTAAGCGAAAGCAATACAATGGCGACCAGTGGCATTAATTCGCCCATACCTTTAAAACCGGTATCAACTAATTGATGATGCGTAAATTTACGTGAGCCAATCATTAAAAAGTAAGCGACAACAATGGCTAAAACCGTTGCATATAATACCGATTTAGAACCGCTGCCCTCGGCTAGTACACCATTTCCGGTGTAATACATAAAGCCAACCATGCTGGTAATAAGCGTAATAAGCGGGATTAACATGTAACGCGCTTTAGAGCCTTTTACTTCTTCTTTTAAGTCAGTTGTTTGAAGCTCTAGTTTTTGTTCAGCTTCTTTCATTGGGCCGTGCACTTTATCAAACGCGATGGTGTAAAAAACAATGACAAGGGTAATTATGGCGTAAAAGTTATACCCTACGCTGCCCCATAACACCGATACCGCAGACTCACCTAGCTCGTAGTTACCTAACAAACCAAGTACAAATGCACCCCAGCCGTTAAGTAGTATTAAAATACACACGGGTGCACTGGTGCTGTCAATAATGTACGCTAGACGCGCTCGGCTCATTTTAAATTTGTCGAATAAGCCACGCGATAAAATACCCGAGGTAAGTACGCTCAGGTTCGATTCTATAAACACCGCAATGCCGGTAAACATGGTTAAAAAGCCCACTTGGCGCTTACTTTTTGCAATGCCTTTGTTCATTAGCATATTAACGGTTGCTGCAACGCCGCCAGATTCGCGAATGTAGGCAAGCAGTGCACCAATTAAAATACTAAATATTAATATGCGTGTATTACCTGGCGAGCTGGCAACCGAAATAATACGTTCAATGGTATTTAAAAAAGTGTCAAACACGCTATTACCTTCGCCCTGAAAGGCGAGTAAAAACTCAGAAGAAGCAACGGCAACAAGTAGCGCCATAATCACTTCTTTTCGCCAAAACACGATAGCAATCGCAATTAGCGGCGGTAAAATAGAATACCAATGCATAAAAAGTTAACCTTTATTATTAGCGAGTAAACCTCGCTTTGTACGCGTTTTAACGCTTATTTGTTAAGCCTAACAACATAAACCGGCTTAGTTTTATAGACCGCTTAGCTTAATGGATTGCCTTACTCAAGTCACCTGTAAATAAATCACTTAAGGTGGCACAGTTAGTACGTTTTAACCTATACGATAGCTTATTGATTTAGTAACGCTTCATAAATAAGCGACACTACCGATCCGTACTGTGCGGTTTCAAATTGTTTGCCTGTAAATTCGTAACGTTTTAGCGAGCCTTTAATGGCACTATGGCGAGCATTGGTAAGTAAAACAATAGCTAAGTCGTAAGCGGGGTCAATTACGGTCACGGTCCCCGTCCAACCGGTGTGCCCATAAGCTTGTGCGCTTGCATAAGGACCAAAGTGCCAACGCCTTGCTTGATTATTACCGGCAAGCCTAAAGCCAAGTCCGTAGGTTTCATCGCTTTCTTGCGGCGTTAAAAATTGCGCTAAGGCACTTGCACTAAATAATTGCTGATCGCCGTAGCCGCCGCTATTTAATAATAGCTGGCAAAGCACAGCTAAGTCTTGGGCGTTACTAAATAGCCCCGCATGCCCTGCTACGCCATCAAGTGAGTAGTAAGCGCGCTCGTCATGCACTTGGCCTTGTAAAACACTGGTGCGAACATTATCAAACTTAATGCGCCCGTCTCGTGTGTTGCCGCTAAGCTCAGTGGCTGCAAATTGCTGCGGCTTAAAGCCTTTTTTAAGAGGATTAAATAACGTGTTAGTTAATTTTAGTGGCGCATACACTTGCTGCTCAAGGTATTTATCAAGGGGCTGCCCAGTGATACGTTCAATTAGCACACCTAAAATCATGTAATCAATATCTGAATAAATAGGCTGCCCAGATGATTTACTACTAAAAGGCACGCTGGTAAGTAATAGCTGCTTGGTGGTTTTACTGTTTTGCGAATAGAACGCGTCGCCATAGCTGCCATCTTTACGATGAAAGTCAAATACTGGCGGGTATCCTGCGCTGTGAGTAAGTAAATCTTTTACTATACGTTGTACTCGACCTTCGCCCGTATATTCGCTTAGGTAGCTTTGCACGGGTTTATTAATATTTAATAACTCTTCGCTTACTAATTTCATAAGGGCAAAGTTGGTGGCAAATATTTTGGTGTTTGAGGCCAAATCAAACAAGGTATTAATTTGCATTGGCTCTGGGCGAAGTAGCATTAAATCACTTTGCTGGTACTGCTTTGCATCGCCATAGGCGGTTAACTTTATTAGCTCGCCATTTTTAATAACGGCCAACACAGCCCCAGGAAAACCTGCTTTTACATCACGTTTAATTAATGTGTCTACTTCAGTAAAATCTATATTCTTTTTTGGTTCATCGCTTAAAGTAGGAAATGCAAAACGCAGTGTTAAGCTTGCGCCAGCAGGGAGAATATTTTCAACCTTAAAGGTATTAACACCGTTGTGAGTATTTTTTGCCAAACTGTAATTATATAAGGTGTTGGCGCTCAGTTGGTTAACGTCGATCTTTTGATTGTTAATGTAAATATCGGCGCTTTGCGCGTTGTGGTTTTGTATTAATAATTGCCCGCGCCCTTTGTAAGCTTTAAACGTTCCTCGGTTATTTACATAAAACCGGCTACTTGGATTGACCTCAGGAAACGTTACAACCACTTGTGCATTAGGCATCTCTACAAGTTGGCTTTTTGTAAGTGTTGGCAGCGAGCTAATTGGTTCAAGTGGTGTAGTGCAACCCACGGCAATAAAGCTTAACGCCACTATAAATGCTGTTTTTATATAACCACACCTTTGATTTTTTAAAGCAATAAACATGCTTAGCCCTTATTTATATAGCAAGTAAGGCGCTCTTTGCGCTTTAAATTGCACAAGCCCCGCCTGCCAACTTTGTTTTATTTGCGCTTCTGATTGCCCTGCTTCAATAGCTAAGCGTAGTTTATTAGTACCCGCTAGTTTATCCATAAAGTCAGCGCGTTCAAAAAACGAGATGTTGTTTTTAGAAAGCTCCGTGTACGCATTTATTAAGTAAGTTAAATTTAGGCCTGTGATGTTTGTTTGTCTTAAATCGAGCCCTTGTACGGTTTTGTTTTTAAATTTAGGGTTTAAAGCAGCGCCTTTAATTGCGCGCGGTGTAAAACTAAAATCACCTAATGCAACTGGCGAATAGCCAATTACTTGAAACGCAAAGTCGGTGCCTCTACCAATGCTGATAGGTGTTGCTTCAAAAAAACAAAGTGACGGGTAAAGCGCAATGGCTTGATCATTAGGTAAATTAGGGCTGGGTTTTACAGGCAAACTGTAAATACTTTTGCGAGTGTAATGATCAACAGGGATCACAGTTAATTTTAAATCAGGTGCTTTATTGATCCAACCCTCACCTTTGATCATGTTGGCAAGCTCGCCAACCGTCATGCCGTGTAACACAGGAATGGGGTGCATACCTACAAACGATTTAAATTCTGGCTCTAATATTGGCCCATCAACGTAGGCAATATTTGGATTGGGTCTGTCGAGTACTAAAAATTCTATCCCCTGCTCTGCAGCGGCTTCCATCATGTAGTGCATAGAGCTTATGTAGGTATAAAAACGTACGCCTACATCTTGAATATCAAAAATAATGACATCAACATCGGCTAAAGCAGCTTGGCTTGGTTTTTTATTTTTACCGTAAATAGAAATAAGCGGAATACCGGTTTTGCTATCAACGGCATTTTTTACATGGGCGCCCGCATCGTGATCGCCGCGAAAGCCATGCTCAGGTGCAAAAATTTTAGTTATATTAATATTTTTAGTCAGCAGAGCATCTACTAAGTGAGCTCTCCCTACCATTGATGTTTGATTAACTACTAGCCCTATACTTTTATTTTTTAACTGCGGTAAATATTTACCATATTGCTGCGCACCGACAACAAGTGAGTTATTAGCTTCGTTGGCTTGTGCGCTGGAAATAAGAGTAGCGCTAAAAATAAAAAATAACGTAATAAATAGGGTTTTAAACATACTGCAATATCCTTTTAAACAAGGCGTTTAAAATAACATAGGTAATAATAAAGAGCAGCTTTAGAAAGGGCTTAAGTGGGCTTGATTAGATACAGTGATTAGAAGCTGTCACTTCTCACGCGAGCAAGCTCTGCGTCTACAACGGATAAATAAACTCGGGGTTCGGATTTAAAGATTAGGGCTGTTTTTGCTTGTAGGCGTGTAGCTTGCTAACGCGACCAGCAGCGCTCGTAAATAAAGTACCAGTTATATCGGTGGTAAATGATTAGAAGCTGGCGCTTCTCACGCGAACAAGTTCTGCGTCTACAACGGATAAATAAACTCGGGGTTCGGATTTAAAGATTAGGGATGGCTTTACTTGTAGGCGTGCAGCTTGCTGACGCGACGAGCGAAGCTCGTAAATAAAGTATCAGTTATATCGGTGGTAAATGATTAGAAGCTGGCGCTTCTCACGCGAGCAAGCTCTGCGTCTACAACGGATAAATAAACTCGGGTTTTGGATTTAAAGATTAGGGCTGTTTTTAATTGTAGGCGTGCCGCTTGCTGACGCGACGAGCATAGCTCGTAAATAAAGTATCAGTTATATCGGTGGTAAGTGATTAGAAGCTACCGCTTCTCACGCGAGCAAGCTCTGCGTCTACAACGGATAAATAAACTCGGTGTTTAGATTTAAAGATTAGGGATGGTTTTGCTTGTAGGCGTGCAGCTTGCTGACGTAACG
>NZ_JACJEM010000062.1:8501-25942 GCF_014164085.1 Pseudoalteromonas sp. SG45-5
AGCGAAGCTCGTAAATGTTTTGCTCTGAGCGCTCGCTTCTCACGCGAACAAGTTCTGCGTCTACAACGGATAAATAAACTCGGAGTTTGGATTTAAAGATTAGAGCTGCTTTTGCTTGTAGGCGTGCCGCTTGCTGACGCGACGAGCATAGCTCGTAAATAAAGTATCAGTTATATCGGTGGTAAGTGATTAGAAGCTTACGCTTCTCACGCGAGCAAGCTCTGCGTCTACAACGGATAAATAAACTCGGTGTTTAGATTTAAAGATTAGGGATGGTTTTGCTTGTAGGCGTGCAGCTTGCTGACGTAACGAGCGAAGCTCGTAAATGTTTTGCTCTGAGCGCTCGCTTCTCACGCGAACAAGTTCTGCGTCTACAACGGATAAATAAACTCGGAGTTTGGATTTAAAGATTAGAGCTGCTTTTGCTTGTAGGCGTACAGCTTGCTAACGCGACGAGCGAAGCTCGTAAATAAAGTACCAGTTATATCGGTGGTAAGTAATTAGAAGCTACCGCTTCTCACGCGAACAAGTTCTGCGTCTACAACGGATAAATAAGCTCGGAGTTTGGATTTAAAGATTAGAGCTGTCTTTACTTGTAGGCGTGCCGCTTGCTGACGCGACGAGCGAAGCTCGTAAATAAAGTATCAGTGGTAAGTGATTAGAAGCTTACGCTTCTCACGCGAGCAAGCTCAGCGTCTACAGGTGGCTCTTTGTTATTTCACTTTATTTTAGGCACAAAAAAACCGACTTAATGTCGGTTTGTTTATGAAAGTGGTGGGCGCAGGAGGATTCGAACCTCCGACCGCTCGGTTCGTAGCCGAGTACTCTATCCAGCTGAGCTATGCACCCACTTTCATAGATTGCTTATTTAAACTCTAAGCAGAGCGTATAAATTCAGACATAAAAAAACCGATTTCCATCGGTTTATTTTTCTTACACTTAAAAGTGTACGAAAACATGAAAGTGGTGGGCGCAGGAGGATTCGAACCTCCGACCGCTCGGTTCGTAGCCGAGTACTCTATCCAGCTGAGCTATGCACCCGCTTTCATTTTTACTATTACTTGTTTTTACTCTAAGTGAGAGTCTATAAAGTGGTGGGCGCAGGACGTATCTTGTAAGAATGAACCTCCGACCGTTTGGCTTTAGCCAACACTTTACTTTTTTATACTCTAAGTATGAGTCTATAAAGTGGTGGGCGCAGGAGGATTCGAACCTCCGACCGCTCGGTTCGTAGCCGAGTACTCTATCCAGCTGAGCTATGCACCCACTTTATAGTTTACTTATTTAAACTCTAAGTAGAGTTTTTGCTTATTTAGACTCTAAGCAGAGTTATTAAAGTATGGTGGGCGCAGGAGGATTCGAACCTCCGACCGCTCGGTTCGTAGCCGAGTACTCTATCCAGCTGAGCTATGCACCCATACTTTAAAAATTTACAAAACACGCCATTAAAGGAAATGGTGGAGAGGGAGGGATTCGAACCCTCGATAGAGCTACAAACTCTATACTCCCTTAGCAGGGGAGCTCCTTCGGCCACTCGGACACCTCTCCGTCTTGTGGGGCGTATAATAAAGATTTAAGAAAATATGTCAAACACTTTTCTACCAAAAGTGGTTATATGGTTATAGATTACACATATGATTGGTTTTAAAGTGTAATTAGTTTGATTATTAAACTAACTTTGAGTCTTTGCTAACAGCAGTAATACCCTGCGCTGGTACTAAATCGTCAGTTAAGCTTGCTAAATACTGCTCTTGATACCCCAATTGCTGAAATTCAGCGATACACGCTCTGTAGTAAGCTTGTCGTTCTTGCTCAGTTGTACAAGGCTCTAGTGGCTCTTCAACTCGTTTATTTTTCATTTTATTATTTTATAAGTCCATTTAAGTATTTGTATTTAAAGCATCGATTACAGACTGCCTAAAATTTAGCCACAGTGTAGCTAAGAATTTTACATAAATACAACATAAGGTTAAAAAAAGTCATATCAAAAAGTTATATCACTGCCGTTTTTGATGCTAAAAACTGCAATAACAATAAATTAATGAAGCTGAATTTCGTATTAACCAACCCTAAACACAAAAACGCCGCTATTAAGCGGCGTTTATTAACTTATTTTGTTTTATCCAAAAGCTTAGTCAGCTTGTGGACGCATATGCGGGAACAAAATAACGTCTTTAATTGTTGATGAATCAGTAAACAACATAACTAAACGGTCAATACCAATACCTTCACCTGCCGTTGGCGGTAAGCCGTACTCAAGTGCGCGTATGTAGTCTTCATCGTAATGCATTGCTTCATCATCGCCTGCGTCTTTCTCTTCAACTTGGCGAGTAAAGCGCTCAGCTTGGTCTTGTGCATCATTAAGTTCAGAGAAACCATTTGCAAGTTCACGACCGCCAACAAAAAACTCAAAGCGATCTGTCACAAATGAGTTTTCGTCGTTACGGCGTGCAAGTGGAGATACTTCCCACGGGTAGCCAGTAATAAACGTAGGTTGAATAAGCATGTGCTCTGCTGTTTCTTCAAATATTTCACATAAGAACTTACCAGGGCCCCAAACACAGTTTTCAGGAATTTTAACATGCACTTGTTTAGCGTACGCTTTTAATTCATCAAAGTGGTTTTCTGGGTCGTTAAATACCGCAGCATCAAACTCAGGGTTATATTTTAATATTGCGTCCGCCATGCTTAAACGTGTAAACGGTTGGCCAAAGTCATACTCAACCGAGTCAGTTACTTCACCGTTTTCGTCTTTGGTTGTATTTATAACGATTGGGCTACCCAATACGTTAGTTGCAACTGTACGTAGCATATCTTCGGTGATGTTCATCAGATCGATGTAATCAGCGTATGCTTGGTAAAATTCAATCATTGTGAATTCTGGATTGTGACGCGTAGATAACCCTTCGTTACGGAAGTTACGGTTAATTTCAAATACACGGTCAAAACCACCTACCACTAAGCGCTTTAAGTAAAGCTCTGGCGCTATACGTAGATACATATCGATATCAAGCGCGTTATGGTGAGTTACAAACGGACGCGCAGATGCACCACCCGGTATAACCTGTAGCATGGGTGTTTCTACTTCCATAAAGTCACGCTCTGCTAAAAAGCGACGAATTCCTTCAACAACTTGTGAACGGATACGGAATGTTTCGCGCGTTGCTTCGTTAGTGATTAAATCAACATAACGTTGGCGGTACTTAGTTTCTTGATCTGATAAGCCATGGAATTTTTCTGGTAACGGACGAAGTGACTTAGTTAATAATTGATACTCAGTCATTTCTACGTATAAATCGCCTTTACCTGATTTATTTAACGCGCCTTTAACACCAATAATATCGCCAGTGTCTAGCTGACCATATTTTTCTTTAAGATCTTTTTGAACATCTTTAGATGCATACGCTTGTACGCGACCTTTCATGTCTTGAATTACAAAAAACGGTCCACGCTTTGCTAAAATACGTCCAGCAATAGACACAACTTCTTGTAGTTCAACTAATTCTTCTTTGCTCTTATCACCAAACTGGGCTTGCAAATCAGCCGTGTAATGCTCACGACGGAATTGGTTTGGATGACCGTTGGCTGGGCAATTTTCGCGTATAGCGTCTAACTTGCCGCGACGCTCAGCGATTAACTTGTTTTCGTCTTGGATTTTATCAGTCATTTTTTAGCTCTTTATTAGCTTGGTGGTTATAGGCCAGATTTAAGGCTGGCTTCAATAAATTTATCTAAGTTACCGTCAAGTACCGATTGGGTATTACGGTTTTCAACACCTGTACGTAAATCTTTAATGCGTGCGTCATCAAGTACGTATGAACGAATTTGACTACCCCAACCAATATCAGATTTAGCGTCTTCTTGCGTTTGTTTTTCAGCATTTTGCTGTTGTAGCTCAAGCTCAAATAATTTGGCTTTTAACTGCTTCATCGCTTGGGCTTTATTTTTATGCTGCGAACGCTCGTTTTGACACTGCACTACGGTATTTGTTGGTACGTGAGTAATACGAACCGCCGATTCGGTGGTGTTAACGTGCTGACCACCCGCGCCCGATGCACGGTAAACATCTATACGTAGGTCTGACGGATTCATATCAATTTCAATATTATCGTCAATTTCTGGGTATACAAACGCAGAAGCAAACGAAGTATGACGACGACCACTTGAGTCAAATGGGCTTTTACGCACTAAACGGTGAACGCCTGTTTCTGTACGTAACCAACCGTAAGCGTATTCGCCAACAAAGCGCACTGTTGCGCCTTTAATACCAGCAACATCACCGTCGGTTGCTTCAACTAGCTCAACTTTGAAGCCTTTAGCCTCGCCCCAACGTAAATACATACGCAGTAAAATGTTACACCAGTCTTGTGCTTCAGTACCGCCAGAACCCGATTGTAAATCAAGGTACGCATCGTTTGAGTCATGAGGGCCTGAAAACATACGACGAAACTCTAAGCCTTCTAACTGCTCATTTAAATCAGCGAGTTCGCTTTGCGCCTCATCAAAAGTATCTTGATCTTCGGCTTCTACTGCAAGTTCAAGTAGACCTTCAACGTCATCAGTACCGGCTACAAGGTTGTCGATTGTTTCAACAACCGCTTCTAATGCTGATTTTTCACGGCCAAGCGCTTGTGCGCGCTCTGGCTCATTCCATACGGCTGAATCTTCAAGTTCGGCGTTAACTTCTTCTAGGCGTTCTTGTTTAAGAGCGTAGTCAAAGGTACCCCCGAAGCAATTCAGTACGTTCGCGAATTTCCTTGATTTGATTAATCACAGGATTCACTTCAAACATGGTCATTACTCCAAAATAGCTGATTTACGCGCGTTTATACCGCGTAAGTTATCGTCAAATGATAAAAACGCCCGATTTTAACAAAAAAACGTGCGTTTTATTAGCCTTTTATGCATACTTTGTGCATATTTTTTAATGCACTTTTTCAAGCTCTCTAACGATTAATTGCAGTGTAAATTTACCTCTAAACTCATTTATATCGAGCTGGTACGCTAGTTTTACAAACTTCGCTTCTGTGTCGGGCCACTCTTTTACATCAATACCAAAGGCAATCGCGTCAACTAACCGCCCTGATTGATGTTTTAACACCAGCTTTAAATGCTTTTCGCCGACTATACGCTGCTGTATTATTTCAAATGTATGCTCAAATACGGGCTCAGGGAATTGTTGCCCCCAAGGACCTGATTGCTTTAATAGCTGAGCAAACTCCATTGTAAAGCAGTCGTTTGGCAGCTCGCCATCGCTAAATACAATGCAACGTTTACTTTCTTCACTCAGTTGCGCACTAACAGCAGCATCAAATGCTTTTTTAAAGTCGTTAAAATGTTGCTCGTTAATACTTAAACCGGCTGCCATGGCATGACCGCCAAATTTATTGATTAAATGCGGGTCGGCAGTATTGAGTCCTTCGAGTAAATCGCGCATGTGCAGTCCTTCAATAGAACGACACGAGCCTTTTATTTCACCGTTTTCGCCACCAGCAAATATAACCGTTGGGCGGTGATATTTTTCTTTTAAGCGACCTGCCAAAATACCAATAACACCTTGGTGCCAATCATCTTGAAACAAACAAATAGCATCCGGAATGTTGTCGTCGTTAAACGCGAGCCTATCAAGCACGGCCTGCGCCTGGGCTTGCATACCTTGCTCTATTTCGCGCCTTGCAAAGTTTAGGCTATCGAGCTCGCTCGCTATACTACGCGCTTGGTTTATGTCGGTACTTAGTAAACACGCTATACCCAAACTCATGTCATCTAATCGCCCTGCTGCATTTAAACGAGGCGCAAGTGAAAAACCAAAGTCGCTTGCACTTAAGCGCGCAGCATTACGATTAGCCACTTCAATAAGCGCGGTAATACCAGGGCGTGTTTTACCGCTGCGAATTCGTGCTAAGCCTTGATGTACTAAGGTGCGGTTGTTTGCATCAAGCGCGACAACATCAGCCACTGTGCCAAGCGCTACAATGTCGAGTAAATTAGCTAAATTAGGTGGCGATTGTTGCTCAAAATAGCCTAAATCACGCATTGTACTTCTCAGTGCTATTAATAAGTAAAAAGCAACGCCAACGCCTGCAATAGATTTAGACGGGAAATCACACTCGTGCCTGTTTGGATTTACTATTGCATCCGCATTTGGTAGTTGTTCACCTTGCAAGTGGTGATCTGTTACCAGCACTTTTATGCCAACCGCTTTTAAAATATCAATACCGGCAATACACGATATGCCGTTATCTACGGTGATCACTAAATCAGGCTTTATTTGTACTATTTGCTCTGCAAGGGCTGGGCTTAAACCGTAGCCTAAGCTAAACCGATCCGGAATTAAGTAATCTAAATGCTTAAAGCCAAACATCGAAAGACCTTGCATTAAAGTGGCCGTACTCGTTGCACCATCGGCATCAAAATCGCCGACTATTAAAATGTGGCTTTGCGCTTTTAATGCTTCAATCAATAAATCGCTGGCTTTATCTATGTCTTTGAACAATTTAAAGTCATGAAGCGTAGCTACGCTGTTATCTAGCTCATCGGCACTGAACACATGACGGTTCGCATAAATTTGTTTTATTACTGGGTGTAAATTACTCGGTAGATGTGAATCGTCAACGTTTTCGCGCGCAATGATCAGTTTTTTCATGCAGATTTTTAACTTATTTAGTCGTATTAAAAAGACAAAAAAAGGCCATAAAGGCCTTTTTATTAGTTATAAAGCGTATTATGAAGCTTTATTAGCATCTAGGGCTGCTTTTAATGCTGCCGCTGGCTGATAACCTGGGATCATCGTACCATCTTCTAAAACAATAGCGGGTGTGCCGCTAATGCCAAAACTCTGACCAAGTTGGTAATGCTCAGCAATAGGTGCACTGCACCCTGCAATTACTTTAGTATCTGCGCCCGATTTAGCTTCTGTAAGTGCTTCTTGCTGATCTTTAGCACACCACACATTCATTAAGTCTGTATAACCAGAACCTTGCAGGCCACCACGTGGAAACGCAAGGTACTTAACGGTAATACCCGCTTCAAGTAAATCATCTAATTCGCGATGTAATTTACGACAGTAGCCACAGCTAATGTCAGTAAATACGGTAATGCTGTGCTTTTCGTTTGGTGCTTTGTACACAATCATCGAGTCTTCATAATCTTTAATACCCTCAACACGCACGCCGTTTAGCGCTTGCTCTGTTAAGTTATTTCGATTATTTAGGTCGATTAATGTACCTTGCATTAAAAATTGGCCATCTGGACTTGCATAAAGCACGCCTTTGTTGGTGATCAATTCTTTTAAGCCAGCGACTGGACTTGGATTAATTTGCTTAACTGTTACGCCTAAAGTCGCAAATTTAGTAACTATCGGATCAGTAGCATCTGGAGTAACAGTAACGCCATTTGCAAATGCACCAATGCTTGTGCACAACATGGCACCTGCTAACATTAATTTTTTCATAATTTTCTCTATTCCAAAAATACTTATAAATTGACCGGCTTAGTCGTAATAAATTTCAAATTAAGCGCGCGGATGATGCTGCGCGTGTACCGATTTTAGTCGTTCATTTGCAACATGGGTATAAATTTGTGTGGTTGATAAATCACTATGACCCAACATCATTTGTACTACACGTAAATCGGCTCCATGATTTAACAAATGCGTAGCAAACGCATGTCGCATAGTATGGGGCGATATTGGAGACTCCACAGCAGCCAAAATAGCATAGTGTTTAATTCTATGCCAAAAAGTTTGTCGCGTCATGCCAACACCGCGTTTAGACGGAAACACAAAATCGGTGGCGTGCTTTATCATTTGCGCACGTCCACTCTTTAAAAATTGTTCAAGCCAATACATGGCTTCTTCGCCAAGCGGCACTAAACGCTCCTTATTACCTTTACCTTTTACAAACACAACCGCTTGGCGCAAATTAATTTGCTCCATGCGCAGCCCAACAAGTTCACTCACACGCAAACCCGTTGCGTATAGCACCTCTAACATGGCTTTATCGCGCAGGCCCATAGCTTCTTCGGTGTTGGGCGCATTTAATAATGCTTCAACCTCTGCTTCTGAGAGTGTTTTAGGCAATGACTGCCCTGCTTTTGGCTGAGCAATATTTAGCATAGGTGAATCGCTAATTAGTTTTTCGCGTACAAAGTACTGATAAAAACGTTTTAAAGCACTAATACTACGCGCCGTGCTGCGTGGTTTTAAACCTAAATCGACTCGGTGGGCCAAGTAACTTTCTACATCAAGTCCCGTTACACTTAGTAAGTTTTCACCTTTTAAAAACAGGCAAAATTTATCTAAATCACTGCGATAAGCACTTAATGTGTTTTCGCTTACGCCTTGTTCTAAGTACAGGCTATCTAAAAAGGTTTCTAGGTAGTCGCTATTACTGCTCATACTGCTATTATTTTCGGGAAAATCGTCAGATAGCGTTGTCACATTATGCTCTCATGCTTTGCTAAGGTATCAATTAAAAATACCTTACGGTAAACTTGAGCCTATCATATCAGGCAATTACACAGTGATAAATACGATGCAAATTGGTTTATTTTTTGGTTCGACTACGTGCTACACCGAAATGGCAGCAGAAAAGATTCGCGACATTATTGGTGCCGATATCGTTACCCTGCACAATATTAAAGACGAGCCACTAAAAAATGCAGAGCAGTACGACTTTATCATCTTTGGTATTTCAACATGGGATTTTGGTGAAATACAAGAAGACTGGGAGTCAAAATGGGACGACATAGCCGACGTAAACCTAAATGGTAAAACCATTGCTTTATTTGGCATGGGCGATCAACAAGGTTACGGGCAGTGGTTCCAAGATGCGCTAGGCATGCTTCACGATGAAATAAATACACAAACATTTACTCAACTTGGTTTTTGGCCAAACGATAGTAGCTACGAATTTGAAGCCTCAAAAGCACTCACGCCCGATGGCAAACAATTTGTAGGACTCGCGCTGGACGAAGACAGCCAGTATGAGCTGAGTGACGACCGTATTGCGACTTGGGTTGAACAAGTAATGACTGAATACGGTGAAACGCTTTAATTTAAATTGCGTAGCTATTATTGCTACGCAACAAAGTAATTACTCAACTTTCAACCAATATTGGTTGCGGAAAAAAAAGCCAATATAGCCGCGAACTTCAAGCTTTTTACCTTCATCTTGCACTGTGAGTTGTAAGGTATAGGTTTTACCATTTGTTGGGTCGAGTATTTCACCATCTCCCCATACGCCATCCTCTTGTGCTTTTACATCAGTAATAATGGTCATTCCTAAAATAGGTTGATCTTTTAGTTCACCATCACACTTACTGCATATATCATTTTGTTTTGTAGGGTCTAGGATAGTTTCAACTTTACCACTTAAAACGCCGTTAGTTTGGGTAATACGCACATACGATTTAGCTTCACTAGTATCCTCATCAATCGTTTTCCAAAGCCCAACAGGTGTTATCGCAGCAAACGCACTTTGACTTGCCAAAACAATCGCAGAAAATGCACTTAGTAATATCATTTTATTTAATTTTTTCATTGTGTTGTCTTAATTTAATGTAACTAATGAGTGAATCATAACAGGTGATTTATACACACACTATGAAAGAATAGCACCTAAAAAACCTAAACAAATCGGAATCGTTTGTTTAGGTTTAAACTTACAATGTTACGCTAAATTTTAAAAACTACGTGTTACTACGCTTGAGTTATTAAACTCAAATTTATTAATTTTTCCGCATTGCGCCATATGATTAGTGCTTGTATAAGGTGTATTGTTTTGAGCAATGGCAGTCTCCCATCCTTGGCCGTTTTTAATGAATGCTTTTAGCTCAAACCAGCCATTAACCGCTTTACTACAATCCATATCGACATCAAGTATCCAATAATGTTCGCCCCATATATTTAGTGGTGTAACACCAAAACCATCAGCGCTTAGCGTTTTTTCAGCTCCCCAACCTGCTGGCCAAACGTTCGTTGTCCAGTCTGTGGCAGAGCCTTCTGCTTCGCCACTTTGTCCATTTTCTATGCCATACCAATCAAGGTAATTATCATTTGTTTTCCAAGGGCTTGTTGTCACATTTTTTAGATTATTATGACGAATAGGCATTGCGCACTCAAAGTTACTTGTTTGGCAATTTCGACCTAAATTTGCGTTTGCATAAGCATGATCTACACCACCACGCAAAAACATATTTTGCCCGCTTTGTGTTTGTGCATTAATAAAAATAACGGTTCGTTGCCAGTCACTCCCTGTATTTGGCGCAGAGCTTGTATTTAATTTAGAGTTTTTATGAATCGCCATTGCATCCCAAGCAGCAACATTTAAATTAATAGTACCGTTAGCATTAACTGCTATAACCTCACCACTACAACGCTTGCCATCAGCCGACAGTTCACCCTTTAGCACATTACAATATTGACCAGACGCCATATCAGTTTGGACAGTCGCATTGAGTGTAGAATCTTCTTTATTAATGGCCATATGACCCGAGTTACCACGCCCAAACGCTATTTGATTATTTGTGTTATCCCACCAGTTTGTTACCGCCCAGTTATCGGCGGTGTTATTTCTAAAATCGACCCCGCCTGCAATATATGACCAGCGATGCTCACACTTCCAGTTACTACCAAAACACTCTAAGTTACCGTTATTATGTACAGGTACACTTGGTCCACCAGCATCAGTATTTCCATGAAAATCATAACTCGACATTACTTTTGGATAACCATACGGATAAGCCAACATAAACACATTGGCTAAGTCGTATAAACGCCCATCTTCAAAGGTAATTACATTTCCCGCACCACCATGACCTCGCTGATTGTCGTGATTATCGACAAAAACGACGGCAGAAGAGCTAGGCATAAAGCCCCACCCTTCACCAAAGTTACTTAACCATGCAAGCGAACCCTTTCTAAAAGTATTACCTAGTTGGGTACTGTATTTAAATTCAGTTACTAAACCTGAGCTTAAATATTCAGAAGCACTCACAGCCTCCACACCTTGATCAATTACTTCGTGAAATATGACTGGTGAGCCGTTTATTTTCGTCTTTAAACTTTGAATATCACTTGCAGCAACGTGCTTTGCAGCATCAAACCGAAAGCCTTTTACGCCAATAGCTTGTAAGTCGTTAATATAGGCTGCCAAAGTATTTTGTACGTAGTTTGAAGCCGTATCTAAATCAGCAAGGCCGACAAGTTCGCAATTTTGCACTCGATAACGATTATTACCATAATCAGAATTGTTAATAGTGCAACTTTGATGAAAATCTTGAGGGCTATAAATAGGATAGCTTTTATCACCAAAACTATTACCCGCCGTGCCCGTACCGCTCCCTGCTGCCATGTGGTTAATAAGTGTATCGACGTAAATATCAACCCCTGCTGCACTGCAGCGATTAACCATATCAATAAACTGTGCGCGGTTACCGCCACGACTTTTCAGCTCATAGCTAACAGGTTGGTAGCGTGTCCACCATTGACTGCCTGTGATGTGTTCATTTGGGGGAGAAACCTGTACAGCAGCATAGCCTTTCGGCCCTAAATACTGTTCACATTCTTGCGCTACATCTTGCCAATTCCATTCAAATAAATGCACAAATGTAGTGGGCGTAGCAGTCGCAATACTAGGTAAGAGCAATCCTAGGCTAAAACCTGCGGTGGTGATGATTTTATTGAGTGTCATAGTGTGTGATCCAATTGTTGAGCGAGTGAAACAGCGCACTCGCGTTATTTACAAGTTGTTAACACTAGTTTAGATATTGCATAAATAGAAACTGAATACGTATGCATAGCGGGTAAACTATCCTTTATTACTAAATAACCTTCATGGCTAAGCAACTTACATTTTTAAATAAAATGTTTTGCACAGAGCTATATAATCAGCAGTGTAGGTATTATCTAAATTTCGAATACACAGAATTGATGATTCTATATCGCTTTTTACATAACTAAATGTCATTAAGCTGCGGCTTACCTCTTTATTGGGTGTGGCTTTTATTTGGCAGTGAGTATTTAAGTGAAGCCCATTTTGAGTAGCAAGCTCAATAAATAATGCGCCTTCAACGTTCGGTAGTATTAAGCTAAAGCGAGAGCCACTATGAGCCAACCGCTTAAATGCATTAATTAACTCTTCAAAACTTAGGCCATCTGTATGGCGTGCCGTATTACGCGCTGCATTATCGCCTTTTAAACTGTGATTAAAATACGGCGGATTAGAAATAACCACATCAAACTTAACGTCACTACTAAAGCTTTGAATAGTTTGGTGCTCAATGCTTATTGCTGACCACGGGCTATTAGCTACATTTTGTAATGCTTGAACATACGCGTGCTCATCAACTTCTACAGCTGTTATGGTAAGTTCTGGATTGCGTTGTTTGCACATTAACGCCACTAGCCCCGTACCTGTACCTATGTCCAATAATGACTTAGCTCCACTTAAATTGGCCCATGCACCAAGTAAAATTCCATCAGTAGAAACCTTCATTGCGCACTGTTCATGTGCAACCTTAAATTGTTTAAATGCAAAACCAGACATTTTTTCACCTTTTCATTCACCAACTGGTGGATAGCGCGTATAATTGCAAGTAATTGTCCCTTATTTTAGACACTCTATGCAATTTTCTGACTTTGATCTTGATAACAAGTTACTCGACGCTATTAATAAAATGGGTTACGAAACCCCAACAAGTATTCAACAACAAGCGATTCCTGAAGCGCTTAAAGGGCGTGATGTTTTAGCTTCAGCGCCTACAGGCACAGGTAAAACCGCAGCATTTTTAATTCCAGCTATTCAATATTTATTGGATTTCCCGCGCCGTGATCCAGGGTTTGCACGCGTGCTTGTTATGACTCCAACGCGTGAACTTGCTTATCAAATTCATGAGCAATGTGAACTACTTGCAAAGCGAACTAACCTAAAGATAGGTGTCGTAACTGGCGGTATAAATTACGGCACGCATAAAGAAATATTTGAAAAAAACAATGATATATTAATCGCCACACCGGGGCGTTTAATGGAATATTTAGAAACTGAAAACTTTCATGCTGAACACGTAGAAATGCTCATTATTGACGAAGCTGATCGCATGTTAGACATGGGCTTTAAAAAAGAAATGAAGCGTATATGTGACGAAGCTAGAAATCGTCGTCAGTGCTTTTTATTCTCAGCAACCCTTGAAGGTGACAGTGTAGAGAGATTTGCAGAAACAACACTTAACGACCCTGCATTACTTGAAGCTGAGTCATCACGTAAAGAAAAAGCCAAAATTCATCAGTGGGTTCATTTAGCTGACGATTATCATCATAAACTTGAATTATTAGTAAACACACTTAAAAACCCTGATGTTACTAAAGCAATTGTGTTTGTAAAGACCCGTGAGCGCCTAGAAACACTGATTGGCGAACTAACCAACAATGATGTTAAAGCGGCATGGTTACGCGGTGAAATGCCTCAAGACAAACGTATGAAAGCGATGGAAAACTTTCATAGTGGCAAAACACGTATATTAATTGCTACCGACGTAGCTGCACGTGGGATTGACGTGTCTGACATCAGCCATGTTATTAACTTTGATATGCCACGTACCGCCGACGTATACGTACACCGTATTGGCCGTACCGGTCGTGCTGGTAAAAAAGGGATAGCAATATCGTTAGTTGAAGCACACGACATTGGTATTTTATATAAGGTAGAGCGCTACATTGAGCAAAAATTAAAGCGCCGTGTAATTAAAGGTGTTGAGCCACAGCATAAAGAAGCTAAGCCACCAGCTAAAAAGCGTAAAGATCCAGTAAAAATGAAAGCCAAGAAAAAGGCCAAGGTTAAAAAGAAAAAGTAACCTAAAACATTTTTATACTAAGCCGGCTTTTGTCGGCTTTTTAATGCGCCCAGCTCAACTGTTATAATGTACCTTTTGTCCACTGTTCAAAACGCTCAGCTGCTGACTCAGCTATAATTACTTTATCTGATTCAACCCAGTAAGGTGTGCGATTTCGATTAAGTATAGCAATTTCTAACTTTTCCCCTGATGCAGAGGTGCAGCGATGGTCACCAAGTCCTCTTAAATTTCGCTGCCATAGCTCACCTTGAAAGTAATATGAATGCCCATTTTTAGTAAGCTTAATTAGCTCAATTGTGACCTTTTTATTTCCCCAACCTATATAGGCTAAAAGCTCACGGTAATTATGCGCCATATAAATAATCCATTAAATTTTATAAGCCATATTTACACAAAACTTTAGTAAAAATCCGTGAGCAATAAAGCTTGTCTTCAAAAGCCTAGCACCTGTAAAGCCTGTACCTGTAAAGCCTGTACCTGTAAAGCCTGTACCTGTAACAATTGTAATCAAAGCATGTAACTCATACCCAGTTAAATGTAAAAATTGCCTACCTTAATTCCAAGTGAACAAAATACCCTTATATTTCAGTACATTAATCTTGGCATCGATATTGTATTTACAACGGTAACTCAGCCGGTGGAATTTCCATATTGTGGCTACACTATCTAACCGTAATGTAAGGATTAAGTTATGAACCGCTTTAAATCAACTATTGCTTTAGTATCATTTTGTTGTTTATTTTTATTAGCTTGCGCTACGAAAGTAAGTGCAGCAACAAGCTTAGCGGTAGTGAGCAGTGTAGCAACTGTGCCTAACTTACAACAAACCATTACTAACACGCTACGCACTAACCCTAATTTTGTACTTAGCAATATTCGTGTGCAGGTAAAAGATGGCGAGGTAGATTTATACGGCACAGCACAAACTGGTTTTCAGCGTGCGTTGGCTCAAAAGTTTTTAGAAAATATGGATGGAGTAAAAATCATTCGTAATAAAATTAGCGTCATATAATTTCAGAGCTAAAAGTTTTGAGCGGTTAGCTCTTATATAAATTATTAAATATTTCAGACACCTTTAAAGGAGATATAACATTTTAACTACAACGCTTATCTCCAAGATGTATATACATAAGCGCACTCTCTAATATTAAAAATACGCCCACCTATTTTACAGCCTCAAGCATGACTGTTATAGATTCATCTACTATGGTTTTTTATAGCGCTTAGCTATAACTTTCATAGCTAATGTATTGCTATCATAAAGTAAACTTCTGAGTTTCATCATTTAAATTACTCGCCATACGAGATAGCTCACTGCTAGATTCTGCAATATCTCTAACCGCTTGCTCCGTTTCAGATATCCCCATATTTATAGCTTCAATATTTCGTGCTATTTCATCTATCGTGGTGGTCTGTTCTTCTGAAGCGGCTGCAATTTGAACAACCATATCAAAAATCCCACCAACTTCTTTTGCTACTTTGTTATTAATCAGATTAGCTTTACTCGCGATTTCCTGAACTTGGGTTGTATGATCAACATTTGTCGTCATCGTTTTTACTGCTGCATTACTCGCATTAACAACGGCTTCAATGATAACTTCAATTTCCATAGTTGATTCTTGAGTCGACTTCGCAAGGCTACGTACTTCATCAGCAACAACTGCGAAACCTCGCCCTTGTTCACCTGCTCGCGCAGCTTCAATGGCAGCATTTAAGGCGAGTAAATTGGTTTGATCTGCTATTTTTTTAATCACACTTAATACGTTAACTATTTTCTCTGAATTATGACGTAGATTGGTCACCTCTTGCGCCGTGGCTTGCGTTGCTTCACCTAAAGAAACAAGCGCATTATAAGTACTATCGTTATTTTCAGAGCCTTCTCGGGCCATAGTTTGAATATTTTCACAAAGTAGAGATGCGTTAGACGTTGTACTCGCGATTTCTTTTATCGTTGCACTCATTTCGGTTGTAGCAGCAACAACTTGTATAGTTTGCGCTTGCTGCTCTGTCACTGCCAAGCTAGTTTGCTCAGTCACAGAAGCAAGCTCTGTAGCAGTACTGCCTTGTTGAAGTGCAACATTAGATAACTCACTGATCATTTTGCGTAGGTTTTCTAACATAGTGTGTAACGCTACTTGTAACATGCCTACTTCGTCGTGGGCATGCACTTTAATATTACTGCTTAGATCACCTGATGCGACTTTCTCAGCAAATAAAGAAGCAACAATAATTGGGTTTGCTATTTTTCGGGAAAAGAAAACACCTATAAAAACAACAATAACTGCTGCTCCTATAATAAGTATCGTACTAAAAAGCACGCCTTGGTTAACCGACTCAAAAGCTTCTGATTCATCTATCTCGCTTAATATAAGCCAGTTAAAATTGCCAATTTTTATACTGTTATAAGCAGACAACACATTATTACCATTATAATCTTTAATTAGGTTAGTGCCATGCTGGCCATTCAGAGCAAAATTAACAGCGTCAGTATTAACACCATTGTTTTTCACGTTACCTGCAAAGCTTGCTTTTAAAGAGTGCCCTTCTGGATCAAGGTACGAATCTGAGCGCATTAACTTATCTTCGCCAACAAGGTAACTTTCTCCTGTTTTACCCATGCCATCACGTACTCCCATTATTTGATTAGTACCTTCACTGGAGAGCTGCAACGCAACTATAATTTCACTATTCTCTACTGGTATTGCAATAAACGCTGCGGGCTCGTCATTACTTGGGGCGTAAGGTTTGTAGTCAACAATACCAAAACGTTTTGAAAGTTTAACTTCCTGAATAAGTGTTCCTAAATTTGAACTCGCGTATTTTCCATTTAAAATATTCGTTTGGTAATCTGATTCTTTTGCTTGGGTATAATAAATTAGTCCTTCTTCATCAATTAAAAACAGATCGTAATAGTCATATTTTTTTATGTATTCGCTGAAAAAGCGGTCGTAACTGTCTTTATTAATTTGCGGAATAATCATAGCTAATAATTCAATATCAGCCGTTTTTTGCTTAAAGTAATTCTCAATTTGAGTACGCTTAATTTGGTTAATTGCTTCAAGCGATTGCGATATATTATGTTCAACGCGCGACTTAGATTGCAATGTAGAAATGGTGGTCGTTATTAGTGCAGGTAAAATTCCAACGAATAAAAAAATCAAAGTTAATTTAGTTTTCAAACTCCAGTGACTAATTTTTAAAAATAAATTATTTTTTGAATTTGACATTTATGAGCACTTAATAAGTAATAGTTAATTTAAAATTAGTGCATTAAAAAATTAAAACAAATTAAATACCAAAAAAACGCGTTTTTACCATGTAAAAACGCGCTGCTTGTAAGTAACTATTTCCCAATACTTTTAGCTAATGGTTATCACTAACTTATTCACTTTGGCTAGGGTCTGTTAATCTTTGCGGATTAAAATTTGTTCAAACTAGGGGCTATTTAATCGCGGCGCGAGGTTCGCAACCTAGTGGGCTAAGTAAAAACCGAGCAACAAAGAGTAAATAGCCCCTAGGAAGAACCCTTTGGGCAGCGCCTGTTTGGCATTGATGCTGCGTTATCGCCTATTTATGGGGAATAACCACAC
>NZ_JACJEM010000063.1:0-24084 GCF_014164085.1 Pseudoalteromonas sp. SG45-5
CTCTTAACTCTTCACCTAGCCTTCATTCCCCGTAAAATTTTGGGATTAATCTTTTCTCAGTTCATCGATCCTGTTAGTATTTATCGTATTGATTAGTTTACTTTTATGTAAATTTATATTTACGTTATTTGTTTTTTAAGGTGGTATGGACGTGGCTGACATAAATGATTTAGCACAGCTAAGAGAAGGTATAGATGAATGCGACGCACAGCTGGTTGCTTTACTCGCTAAACGCAATGGTATTACGCAAAAAATTGGTGAGATAAAGCAACAAACGGGTGTGCCTTTACATGCGCCTGTCCGTGAAGCTGAGCTATTAGCGGCAAGACGACAAGAAGCAATAAATCAAAATGTAAGCCCAGATCTCGTTGAAGATATACTAAGACGTATGATGCGAGAAGCCTATCAAAACCAACAAGCAAAACTTGCATGTGCAGCGCCAGAACTTTCGCCCATTGTGATCGTGGGTGGTCAAGGTGCTATGGGGGAGTTATTTGCACAGCAGTTTATTCGTTCAGGTTACGACGTTAAAATTTTAGATAAAGATCAGCAAAGCGATGCGAAAAATATTTTAAAAGGCGCGAAGTTGGTAATGATGAGTGTGCCTATTAATGCATTAGACTCCGTAGTTGCCAAATTACCTAAACTTGATGATGATTGTTTACTTGTTGATATAACATCAGTGAAGCAATCGCCGATCAAAGCACTGAAAGCTGCACACAGTGGCCCTGTGGTTGGTTTACACCCTATGTTCGGACCAGACATATCCCATTGGGTAAAACAAACAATAGTTGTGTGTGAAGGTCGAAATCATCAAGCGGCAACCGGTTTATTAGCGCAGTTACAAGTATGGGGTTGTCAACTTGTTGAACTTGATGCGAAAAAGCACGATGAAGCAATGCAAATTATTCAAGTAATGCGCCATTTAACCACCTTTGTATATGGGCAATTTCTAGCTAAGCAAAGCCATACGTTAGAAGAGTTACGAAGCTGCTCTTCACCAATTTATCAGCTTGAATTAATGATGGTGGGACGTTTATTTGCTCAATCACCAGAGCTTTATTCGGATATCATGTTGGCTCAATTTGACGATGTAGAAAGTTTGCTTGCGCAGTATCAAGATACATTTTCTAGTACATTAGCAAAATTAAAAGCGGGAGATAAAAGCGCGTTAATAGCTTCCTTTGCTGATGCAAAGGCGTATTTTTCTGATTCAACACAGCACTTTTTAACGCAGAGTAGAAGTTTATTAAATAAAGCGAATGATGCAAAGGTACTCGATTAACGTTCAGGGTGTGTTGAACTTTGGTGGTTTGATTTTCAGCAGACTGTTTGCTATTTAAGCAAGGGAGACCCTGTGATGTATGCACCCCATAAATAGGTGATAACGCAGCATAAATGCTAAACATGCGCAGCTCTTTGGGGCCTTTGTCGGCCCCGTAGTTTCAAGTTAAACTCAATTAACTATTTACGCTCACTGCCTGTAACGTTTCACTTTGGTAGCAGCCCAAAATACGCACGTACTGAGTATGCTCTTTAAGTTCTTCTAGTGCTGTTTTTACTTGATTGTCTGCAAGGTTCGCCTCTAGGTCAACATAAAAAACTTCTTCCCATGGGTTGCCCGGAGTAGGGCGAGATTCTAGTTTTACCAGATTAATTTTGTGCTGTTTAAAAATCATTAATGCGTCAGCAAGCGATCCTGCTTGTTGTTTTGTCGACATTATTAAGCTGGTCTTGGTTGGAATTTGATTGGATACCTGAAGAGGTTTACGTGCAACTACGATAAAGCGACTATGGTTTTCACTTTGATTGGCTAGATTTGACTTAATCACTTCGAGTCCGACATTTTTGCCCGCTTGCGCTGAGCCAATTGCGGCGCTATTTGGTGTGCTTAAGGCTGACTGTAATGCGCTTGATGTTGAATCACAGGTTTCGTGTTGTAAGTCACCTAACCCTTGCAAGAATCGACTACACTGAGCAAATGGTTGCGGATGTGCAAATACTTTAATTAGCTGGCTGAGCTCACTGCCGGGGTTTGAGAGTAAGCAATGCTCTACACTGTGAGTTACCTCTCCAACAATAGATACTTGCGCATGTTGTAGTAAATCAAACACCTCATTAATACTACCAGAGCTTGTATTCTCGATAGGGAGTAAACCAAAATCAGCTTGGCCGTTTTCTACTTTAGCCGTTATTTCATCAAATGATGTACAGCCTATTTCAATAAGTTTACCTGGACGGCGACTAAAGTATTTATGACAGGCTAATTGGCTGTATGATCCTTGGCCGCCCAAATAAGTAACACGATGTGTTTCGCTTAATGCATCAGGGTTTAAGTTTTTTTGCAGCATCGCTTGCTGATGTAATACAGAATCTTCTAAGATGGTTTGAAAAACATTATTCACATAATAAGCATCTAAACCAAGTGACTTTCCGTAGCCAATTAGCTTTTCAAGCAATGCTAGCTCACGTGCTTCATCACGAATAGGCTTGTTATTAGCTATTTTATACTCTACAACTCCATGGCTAATACGGCGGCGTTTTGCTAATAACACGAGTAGATCAGAATCAATTTCGTTTATGTCGTGTCTTAGTGTATTTAATACATCATTAGTCATTTTGGTTTCCTCATTCCAAAAAAATCCGCCGAATTATAGGGCAGAAACAAAAAAGCCTCCCAGTTGGGAGGCTTTACTATTCGATTGATTTTATCTCACAAACAGGGAAGCCTCTTCTATATAAAGAAGCTAAAAAACGAAAAAAAGGTGTGAGCGTAAATAATATTCATCATGTCAATGTATGGAGTGTTGTCTTTAATGTCAATAAGTAACCTGAACTTTGGATAATAAATCTATCTCAAGCAGCTACTTTCAGTGCTAACTGCGTTGAATTTACTTGCAATTGGTCCGCTATTGACGCGTAAATTCGTCTTGTTTTTACTGAAAGTCTCAGGCTAGAGAAAAATAAATTTAAATATCATTATAGTTCAATATGTTAGTGAATATCTTAACCCGAGTTCATGCTACGTTGTCTGTACTTAATAGTAGACTAATCGGCATTTACTTTTAAGCGAGTACGATTTATGAAAAAGTTAACAAAAAATTTATAATTTAAGGTTCTGATCTGGTATATTTCGTAGTACTGACTTAAATAAAAATAATTATTAATAATAAGGCTGGCCTGTGGTGTATCGACGCCCTCCATCACGCTTTGGATTAAACTCTTTAAGTGTAAAATTATCACTGCTTATTTCTGCAATTTGTTTGATTGCGGGTGTGTGCGCTGCTGCCTTAATGCTCAAGTCAGAAGAAAAACAACTTGTATTTGAAGAGCACGAAGTACTAAAAAGCTCGACTGATTTATTAGTAAAACAGTTTAACGAAAAAGTTAACACAAAAGTAAATATTGCTGAGCAAGCAAATAGTGTTGTCGTCGAACAGCTTTTTTCAAAACAACAATCAATTAATCTAAGTAATAATGCTAAGTTGCAATTTAATAGCGACGGTACAATTAGAAGTGCATCAGCAGATGGTATGTCAGCGGCGTATTTAGCCCAAAAAAATTATACCCCTTTTTACAAGCAGCTAATTAATGATTCAGAATCGTTATGGCGAATAATCGCGCCAACATTAATACATGATTTTTTTAATTTTTATCTCATCACAAAAGACAATTTCATTCGAATCTCCCCGCCTAATTGGGCATTAAATGCACCTGCAAACTTTAATTTTACAACGGGGACTACATATAACGCAGTTCAAAAAAATATTAACCCTACTCAAGAGCCTAAGTGGTCAAAAGTTTACTACGACAAGGTGTGGAATAAATGGGTTATCAGCTTATTAGTGCCTATTTATGTAGAAAATGAGTTTTTGGGCGTGACTGGTAATGACATAGCATTAAACACACTTATTTCACAGCTCCCTGTTGGTGATAAAGAAAAGCATTTACTTGTATTTGATAGTAAAGGTCAGCTATTAGCACATCCTGATGTTAGTCAGAATTTATTAGCTAACTATGGTAGTAAAGGGAAAACACTTAACACGCAAGATTTCGTTAATGACGAATTACAAGCCATTATTAATGAAGCTAGAACAATGCATCTTTCTGAATATGCAAACTCGTTTGAGCAAAATGACGAAGAACATATTATTAATATCCGTAAAATAGATGAATTAGATTGGTATATAGGTGTTTATAAAAAACGTTCATCTACGTTATCAGCGTTACAAGATTTAAAGCTGAAATTTTTTGGACTCTTTATTATGTACGCTGTTTTAGTTGCTTTGTTATTACATCAAGCACTCTATCAACTTGTACTTCGCAGATTGCACACCTTAGTTTATGCAGTTACAAATTTTGGTAAGGGAAATTTGCAAATAGAGTTCCCACCAGAAAATAAAGACGAGATAGGCACTCTCAATGGTTCATTTAGAGATATGACGGTAGAGATCCGTAAACTTATAGATGGCCTAACTCAACGTATTACAGAAAAAGAAATAGCTGAAAAAGCAGCAAACAGACTGTCCAAAGCAGTTGCATTTTCGGGTACTGGTGTGGTGATCACAAATGAAAACTTTATTATTGAATACGTAAACCCCAAAATGCTTGAAATGACAGGTTACCCAGAGAGTCATTTTAACAGAACCCCATTGTTGAGTATTATTGCTACCGAAATGGCTATTTTGGTTGACGACATTGATATTGATTTGCGAAGTCGCAATTATTGGCGAGGCGATACCCTTATCCAAGGCTTAGATAAACAACCAATTTGGGTATCCCTTAGCGTGTCACCAATCCGAGATGAGAGCGGTAAAATCACCAGTTATGTGGCGTCTGCACAAGATATTTCGTTCGTAAAAGAAAGCCAGAGAAAAATGGAGCAGCTAGCTTATTTTGATACATTAACCGGGTTGGCAAACAGAACATTTTTTAGAATGCAACTTCGTAAATCTATGGCACTGGCTGAACGTGGGCATTATGCTTTTGCATTATTTTATTTTGATTTAGATGAATTTAAACGCATTAACGATACGCTGGGACACGACGCTGGGGATCAACTCTTGGTTGAGGTTGCAAACAGATTAAAAAAACGTCTGCGCGCAGAGGATACGATTGCACGTCTTGGTGGTGATGAATTTGCTGTTTTACTTAGTGGAATAGAGAGTCAAGAGCATGCAACAGATGTGGCAAACACGATCCAAAAAACGTTAAATGTTCCTATAAAGCTTAGCAGTAATGAAGTTATTATAAGTGCTAGCATTGGTATTACAATGGCGCCTTACGATAGCTTAGAAGAAGATCAGCTTTTAAAACATGCTGACTTAGCAATGTATGAGGCGAAGGCCAAAGGGCGTAATACATTCCACTTTTATAGCCAAGAATTGGATGCCGCAGCAAACGAACGTTTATTTATCGAAAATGAACTACGCCAAGCCTTAAGAGAAAAACAGTTTGTTATCTATTACCAGCCTCAAGTTGATAGTCGTAATCAACAGGTAATGGGTTATGAAGCCTTGTTGAGATGGTTTCACCCAACCGAAGGGCTTATTCCTCCAACTAAATTTATTCCTATTGCAGAAGCGACCGGTTTAATTGTTGAATTAGGCGAGTGGGTATTACAAGAGTCATGCGACTTTGCGGTTAGGTTAAAAGAACAAGGTAGAGAAAACAATATTTCAATTAATTTGTCCGCTCGTCAGTTTAAAGATGCGAGTTTAGTCACCATGCTTAGCAAAATGATTATTAAGTCGGGAGTGTCGGCCAAACGCCTTCATTTAGAGCTAACCGAAAGCATGTTGATGGGTAATGTGGAAGCCGCAATAACACAATTACATGAACTTAAGGCATTAGGCGTTTCAATCTCAATAGACGATTTTGGAACTGGGTATTCGTCGCTAAGCTACTTAAAGCGATTCCCTGTTGATATATTAAAAATTGATCGCTCTTTCGTAAGAGATATTCCCGAAGACACCAATGATATGGAAATTACGGCGGCTATAATTGCAATGGCACAAAAGTTGAACATTAATGTAGTTGCTGAAGGTGTTGAAACAATAGAGCAAGTTCAATTTTTACAGAACAACAACTGCTTCGTTGTACAAGGTTACTATTTTAGTGCGCCGATCCCAGAGCGTGAATTTCCTAGTTTGTTTGAGAAATTAAATAATATTCAGCGTATTGAAAACTTAAATAAAAATGCGGGTTAACCACCCGCAATTTTTACTTTAAATTTTAAGCCTTCTAAAATAGCTTTTAATTTATCGCGGTCGTCACCTTGTACTTCTATAACGCCCTCTTTAACAGCACCACCTTGACCCATTTTACTTTTAATTACTTTTGCTAATTTTTTTAGGTCATGCTCTTTTGGGTCTATACCTGTGACCAACATAACGCCTTTTCCCTTACGACCTTTTGTTTGGCGTTCAATTCGTAAAAAACCGTCTTTGAATATCTTACCAGCGACCTCTTTTTCTGGCTTTGGTTGGCTTATTCTGCCCGTATCTGTTGAATATACTAACTGACTATCACTCATCTTTTACCTATAGATAAAATGAATTAAACAATGGCATAAATGATAGCAAATTTGCGCTTGTGTGTTTTTATTTTTGCTAATTACTTTTAACAGGTTATATTTAGTTCAAAGGAAATACTATTGAGAGCTTAAGATGAGTTTAACTAAAAATGAGTCTATTGATGGCACTACTTTAACAATACAAATTAAGGGTAAATTTGACTTTAATTTAGTGCAGTCTTTTCGACAAGCCTATGCGCAAATAAATGAGAGTATTATCAAAGTTGTTATTGATTTAAGAGAAACAGAGTATATGGATAGCTCTGCCCTTGGCATGTTATTAAATATGAGAAAAACAATAGAAAGCCAAGTTAGCACTATTCAAATAAGTAACTGCCAACCACAATTAAGGAAAATATTACAGATCTCACGTTTCGATAAAAAATTTGATATTAGCTAATGATCCATGTGCTAATTGTTGACGACCAAACGCTTAATCACATTTTACTTAGTAAGATGCTAGAGCAAGAAGGTTATAAAATATCGATGGCTCATAATGGGCTTGAAGCATTAAATGTATTAGAAAAAAACGAGATTGATGTTGTTTTACTCGATGTTTTAATGCCAGTGATGGACGGTTTTGAAGCTGCGCAGTTGATTAAACAGCGTTTTAACGAAGTATACTTACCAATTATTTTTATCACCTCGTTAGACGACCAAGCAAGTTTTGAGCGTTGTTTGGAGGTTGGGGGTGATGATTTTATTCATAAACCCTTCGATAAAGTTATATTACACGCAAAAATCAAAGCGCATAATCGCACTCGAGAGCTTAGCCAAAAAGCGAATCAACAAAAAAAAATGCTCCAATATCACCATAACCAGATAGAGCGTGAACATGAAATAATTGAGCATATTTTTAATAATTCGTTAGAAAATCAGGATAAGTTTAAGCAACATCTTGATTTTAACCTCTCTCCTGCCTCTATGTTTAATGGGGACATGTTTTTAGTCGCACAAAGCCCAATTGGTAATTTATATTGTATGCTCGGCGACTTTACTGGACATGGCCTTGCTGCTGCTATTGGTGCGTTACCAGCTTCTCACGTATTTTACTCCATGGTACAAAAAGGCATGGCGGTTAATGATATTGCAAGTGAGCTCAACACTCTGCTTTATAATTTATTACCCGGACACATGTTTTGTGCAGCGACAATTATAGAACTTAGTGCCTCAGGAAAAAGCATATCAGCATGGCTGGGAGGCCTACCAGATGCGTACCTAATTGATAAAAAAGGGTGTGTTAAACAACTACTAGAATCCCAGCATATGGCATTGGGTATTTTGGATGAAGATGAGTTTGAGCATGGTGTTATTCATTTTGAAACAAACCAGCAAATGCGCCTTGCACTAGCAACTGATGGCATTATTGAAACTGCGAATAAAGGCGACGAATTTTTTGGCGAAGAGCGCTTTTTAGATATATTAAAGAGTAGGCACATGATCAGCTGTAAAAATATAGTTGATGACGTCAGTGAATTTGCACAAGGCAACGTACAACAAGATGATGTAAGTATTGTTTTGCTCAATTGCTTACCGTTGACGGCAGAAAAGCAATCGATAGAGGTGTTTTCGACATTAGCTTTTAATTTATCATTAAGCTTAAATGCCAAACAAATAAAACAAACCGATCCTGTTTATGATTTAGTGAATATTTTAAGCAGTGTGGGCGGGCTAAAAGCGCATCGTTCAAATATATTTTTACTTCTCTCTGAGGCTTATAATAATGCGCTTGATCATGGTGTATTGGGTCTTGATTCTAATGTTAAGCATCAAGAAGATGGTTTTTTTAAGTATTACGAAATGCGAGAAAAAGCACTAGCGAAGCTCAGCGATGCAATGATTATTATTGATATGCGTTATTGCCCAGAGACCTTGAGTTTATACTTTATCATTTGTGATTCAGGACGCGGCTTTATTAGTAAAGCTGATGAGCTGGAAGCTAGCAATAATGAATTCGGCCGAGGATTATCATTGCTTGAAGAAATAGCTGAAAAGGTCACTTATAATGCCAGTGGGAACCAAGTGGAAATGTGCTATAAGTTGAGCTAGCTCTGTAAAAATATCCATGCTATCATCCCTTCACTATAGATGTATGGATGGCCAAATGATTTCCTCTTATTTAAATAAAGCACAACTAAGTGTTAATCCTACGCTGATTTCAGCAGAGCTTGAGAAGCTTGAACAACACCTCAAAAATACAGCTTTACCTGATGTTCGTTGGCAGTACCAAATACCGGAACTTGGCGAGGGCGGTGCATGCAGCTTATTTGGTTATTTACAGGATGAGCCATTCAAATTAACGGATTATATTAAAAGCAATGAGCAAACACAGCGTAAGCTGGCTAATTTACAAAGTATAGTGAGTTATATTGAATTACAAACGGGTGTGGATTGGTACGGTATTTATCAATCAACAAACACAAGTGAAGGTAAGCAGTTATTAAAACTAGCCTATCACGGGGCACCAAGTCGGCCATTATTTCCGTTAACACAAGCATTTGCCACTGGTAGCAATAATGTGCAAGTTGCATTGTCTAACAAAGGACGTGTTATAAATAATGTTGAACAATACTTAGCTCAAGGTGGTGAGTATTATACGTGCGATCCAAAAGTTAAGTCTGAAGTGTGTTTGCCTTTGTTTAATCTTCAAAATGACTGTGTCGGTATCATTGATGCAGAAGCATTTAATAATGATTTTTTTGATGAGAAAGCGCTTGCAGTGCTAATCGCATGCTGTATTAAAATTCCTCACTTTTTAGTGTAAATAACACTAGTCAATGTGACGGGCTTTTATGTTAAGCTTAGCCTAACAGCTAACCCCTAAATAACGATAAGAGATAGCCAATGTTCTCAGTATTAAAACCATTACCAACCGACCCTATTCTTGGCCTTATGGCTGCATATAAACAAGATACGAATCCTAATAAAATAGATTTAGGCGTAGGTGTTTATAAAGATGAGCAAGGCAATACACCGGTTCTTAAATCGGTAAAAAAAGCAGAAGCATTTCGTCTCGAAAATGAAATCAGCAAGTCTTATATCGGTTTAGCGGGTAATTTAGATTATTGTCAAAAAATGGAGCAGTTACTATTAGGCGAGCATCAAGCGTTGCTAGCTAATCGCGTACGTACAGCACAGGCTCCTGGTGGCACTGGCGCACTGCGTGTTGCTGCCGAGTTTATTGCTCGTTGCAACGCAAAAGCAACGATATGGGTTACTAACCCTACATGGGCCAATCACATTAGTTTATTTGAAGCCGCAGGCTTAACGGTAAAAGAATACCCATATTATGATTATGAAAATAAAGACCTATTATTTGATGAAATGATCAATACCCTTAAGCAAGTGCCTAAAGGTGATGTTGTTTTACTTCATGCATGTTGTCATAACCCAAGTGGCATGGATTTAAGTGAAACACAGTGGAATATAGTCGCTGAACTAGCAAAAGATGTTGGCTTTACACCGCTTATTGATATTGCATACCAAGGCTTTGGCGCATCACTTGAAGAAGATGCACGCGGTTTGCGTATTTTAGCGAATGCGGTTGAAGAGCTTATTATTTGTTCTTCATGCTCTAAAAACTTTGGCTTATATCGTGAACGTATTGGTGCCTGCTCACTTATTGCAAAAGACAGCGCAGCGGCTGATATTTCAAATTCGGTAATGCTAAGTGTCGTTCGTAGCATTTATTCAATGCCGCCAGCGCATGGCGCAGACATAGTAAACACTATTTTGAGCAGCACAGAACTGACACAAATGTGGCATTCTGAGCTTGATGAAATGCGAAACCGTATTAACGGTTTACGTAGCCTGATCAAAGAAACGCTAGCGACTAAAGACATCGCTCAAGATTTTTCATTTATTGAGCGCCAAAACGGTATGTTTTCTTTCTTAGGTATTAATAAAGAGCAAATTGCTCGCCTGCAAAAAGAATACGCAATTTATATTGTTGGCTCTAGCCGCGTAAATATAGCGGGTGTTAGTAAAGCAAATATTGATTACTTTGCTAATGCGGTTGCTGCTGTATGTAAATAATAGTAATCGTATAAAGTTAATGCTCCCTCATTATTGAGCTATTTTTAATTAATGAGGAAGCATTAAATTAACAGTATCGCTTTTATATATAACCCGAGTTAGGGGAATTGACGAAAATTATTTATCAATTAAATCTTCAACACCTACAATTAACCAAGGCGCATCATCTGCGTTCTCACGCTCTAAGTGCCAAATTTCTAAGATAGGCTGCTCTTTTTTATCGCCTAAATCACGATACTTCCCGCTAAAGCGAACACTCATTTGCCATAAATTGGCATTAGTATCTGCACGGACAAGCTCAGCATCAATAAACATAACTTCAGTGTCTACGTTTTCTATGGCTTCACGCTCAGTTGTAAACTCGGCAACAAGTTCAGGGCTCAAGTATTCAGCCATTGTGGTGTAATCAGCATTATTCCAGGCAGTTTGTAGCGTATGGTAATGACTACGGGCACCTTGTAAAAAACCATTTACGTCAAAGTTAGGTGGTAAATTAAAAGGAACATCTGGGGCTTGTGGTGCGTTGCTTGCAAAGCCTGTACTTGTTGGTTGCTCGATAGGCGCTTGTTTAAACGCATTTTGCTGAGCACTTGTACCTGCACTGGCATTTGCAAGTTGCGGTGCACGATTAGCACGTAAAAAGCCTGTTATTAATTTGAATAAAATAAAGAGTCCACCGGCTAATAAAATCATTTCTAGCAACTGAAAACCTTCAAAATTGTCGCCTAGCATAGCTGCAATTAAGCCACCAGCTAAGAGCCCACCAAGTACACCAGCCATAATGCCTTTTTTATTTGATTTAGCTTTAGGTGCAGCCGTTGGGGTTGTTGTATCGGCTTTTTGTTTTTGCGTAGCTTGTTGTGTTGCTGGCGTTTTTCCGCGTTTACTACTGCCAAACTTTTTACGTGCCTGTACATCAAAACTGGCAGTACATAATAATGCCAATAGTGAAAAAATAACGATGATGTTTTTCATGAAAATCCTTAATTTTAATCGAGCCGCGATTATAATTTACTTTCATGAGGAATTTAATTAATTACTTTAAAAATCAGAGGTTTTAGGTATAAAAGGAAGAATTTATTAGATGTTACTGAATAAAAAACCGCTCAGTAAAAACTAAGCGGTGAATTTGTTTGTTTTAAAGCCAGCGAATGGCGCCTGTAACGCGTTCGTTATAAATATTGAGAGGAGCTCCAACACTTGCCACTAAAATAGTATCTGCTTGAGAGCCTCGATTGATATGACCTTCAAAACGCTCATCACGAAAATTATCATCGCCAAAGCCAAATGACTTATTTTCAGAAGGCACAATAAATACAGTCATTGGACCAAAGTCAGATTCAAAAATTAAATGTAAGCCTTTTTCACCTTTAAAATCGCAAAACATCGCATAGGTTATTGCACCTGGTAGCTCTTCGATATGGCCGCCTAAAACAGCGAGCTTGTCATTAACGCTTTGCAAGCTAATCGGTTTTTTCTTATCAAGTGCATTAATTTCGTAGTACACATGGGCGAGGGCATGTTCACCTGCTTCGTGAGCAATATTTTGCTCTGTACTCATAAAAAATGCACCAATAGCGACGAAAAATGATGCCGCTAATGCAAGATGTACGCGATCAAATTTAAATCGCGAGCGGGCATCTACTACATTGTCACCAGCTGCTTGTTCATCTTGCAACGCTTTTTCTTTTAATGATGTGTTTAAAAGAATGCGATCCGCAAGATTTTCAGGCACAGGTATATCAAGCGCATCTTGAATATATTGATCAAATTCTTTCATGTCGTTAATAAAACTTTGTCGCTCTGGGTTATTGTCGGCAAACTCCATAAGCTCCTTATCAATGTCGTTTGGCTGCGCAATAGTGCGGCGACGAAACTCAAGTTCATCCATTATTTTGATGCCCCTTTAAGTTGTTCATCATCACGGCTTAAGGCCTCTTTAAGTTGATTTCTAGCACGGTATAAACGAGTCATTACCGTGTTTTTATTTAAATCGAGTATGTCTGCAATTTCTTCACCAGAGCAGCCCATTACAACTTGTAATAATAATGGCTCACGGTATTCATCTGACAATAGTGCAATTTGACGTTGAATTACCGTTTGTTCCATTTCATCGTCTAATGAATGGCTGGTTTCATCAACAAGCGTGTCGTTTTCTACGTCGCTGTAATCAAACTGTTTACGTTCAAATCTGCGTGCATTTTCTCTGCGTAATATAGTCAGTAGCCAAGGTTTAGCTGCTTTTTGGTCAAGCAAAGAGTCAAGTGAACGCCAAGCACGTAAAAACGTTTCTTGGACTAAATCATCTGCTATGTGCGGATCTCGGCACAACCAATAAGCAAAGCGATAAAGCTCCTTATTGTAAACGTGCACCAAGGCTTCATAGCGTTTTTGTTTCTCTACCATATTAATTAAGACCTGATTGTTTGATTTTTTCTTTCCAAGCATAAGTACTTTTTTATTAAAAATTATAATTTATTGCAAAAGAAGACCTGAGTATCGTAGTAATTATTTATAAAGATCTTTTAATACAGGTTGTTGCGACTTTGATGCTTGAGCTTGATATTTCTCAAGAATTTTAATGATAGCATTAAGCTCGCAGCTTGTAGCTTTATTACTATAAAGTTGTGCCTGTAGTTGGGCAATATGGCTATCTAATTGGCTGTCATTTACAGCGTCGCGTAATGCATCGATTGCACCCACATTTTTATTTGTAATCTGCACTGCATAATTATTAAGCTCATTATAAAACGCTTTATTGTCGTTTAATTTTGCGGCTGCAACCAGCTTTTTTAAACTAGGTTGATTAATGGTGCTTGCAGTAGGCTGTGATTTTTTTATGGTGTTTTTAGTAGAACGGTTAAACCAATAAAACATCACAGTCGCAATCCATAAAACATAACCCAATACTGCAACAATAATAAGCCATAGAGGCGTTTGATTTTGTACTTGCACTGATTGTGTATGTGAGACGTTTACATTGTTATTTGGCGCAGGAGCTAGCGTATTTACATTTTGCTGGCTGTTATTTATTGCCGGGCTAATGGCATTACTGCTTGGTATTACAGTCACTGTTCGCGCTGGGAGTGTAGCCATGCTAATACGATTCATTTTTGTATTAAACCAAGGTAGCTTTATTTCAGGCAGGGTGTAAGTCCCCGGTTTTTGTGGTAGCAACGCATACGAAGCAGTTTGTTGCGATACAACTCGACCATCACGTACTGCATTGTTATTTTCTTTTTTATCAGGGTAACTACGTATGCCATCAATGGTGGGCATAGAAATTTCAGGTAATTGCTCTTTTGTGACACCAAGTGCGGTCAGTGTAATTGTTCGTGTGATAGGTGTACCTACTTCGACGGTATTATCGTTAGGCTGCCACTCTTCGTTAAGGTTAACTAGCTCACTTGGTAACCACGCACCTTTATAATCACTTGGAATGGGTTTGATCTCTAGTTGCTGATCGTCGCCAAGGGCCGACACTTCTAATTGTCGGTAATTTTGTTGTACTCGACCTTGAAAAGCAGGGCCCGCAATTGTGTAAGCGCCACTTTTTTGCGGCTGGATCAAATACTCTCGAGTAATAACGAGGTAGCGTTTACCGTCAACAAGTTCATAACTCTCTTTTTGTTTACCTAATTGTGTCAGCTGAGCGTCTTCCATACTTGGTGTGCTTAAACTGCCATCAAGTAGTTCTTTCGCCAGATAAAGTTTAACAGTATAGACACCGGCTTCTTGCACAAATAATGAATTACTCGAGAGCGACGTTTTTAAAAATATTTCGTTATTTTTATCTGCATCAACAGAGCGTTTTGCCACTTTTAGTTTAATAGGCTGTGAGGTTAACCCCGCAACGCTAAATGCTGGGATTGTGTAATCGCCCTCTGCACGGGTCATTAACTTTACAGACCACGTAGTTTGTTTATTTATACTGCCGTTAACAATATTGGTGCGCGAGCTTAAGCTAGTCGGTCCTACCACAAAGTCTTTTAATAGTGCTGAGGTGTCAGGCTGATCGCCTTTAACGGTATCATCTACAGATATATTAAGCATAAAAAACTCACCCGCTAACACAGGGTTTTTATTTACGCTGGCTTCTAATTTGGTGGCAGCCCACAAAGGCATCGCACTTAATAGCAATAAACAGCAAAATAATCGCATTACCATGATTTTTCGACTCCTGTAGGGCGACGTTTATATTGTCTTTTTTGGGCTTCTAATTGCATTTTATTCCGTAATAAAATAGCCGGATCATCCGGTACTTTTCTAAGTAATTGATTAATCTGTTGGGCTTTTTCTTTTTCTTCATTAGTGAGCTCACTGGCTTGAGCTTGCATAGCCTGTTGCTGCGCATTTTGCTTTTGCTCATCAGTGGCAGGTTGCTCGCTCATTGCCTTTGGCTTATTTTGTTGCTGTTCGTCTTTTTTGGGTTGCTCAGCGTCTTTATTTTGCCCTTGTTCACTTTGTGGCTGGGCTTGCATATCAGGTTCATTTTGTTTGTCTGATTGCTCGCCTTGTTGATCTTTTGATTGTTCAGGCTCTTTATCAGATTTTTCATCGCTGGGACTCTGACTTTCGTTTTCGCCTTTTTCAGAGTCGCTTTTATTACCATTTTGTTGCTGATCCTGCTTTGACTCGTCAGAATTTTGCCCTTGCTTTTGCTCATCTTTTTTCTGGCTATCATCTTGGTCTTGAGAATCGTCGCCGTCGCTTTGCTGATCTTGCTGGTTTTGTTGCTCTTGTTGATTAAGTAATTGTTCAACTAAAGCTTGGTTATCGGCTGCTTGCGTAAAGTCATCTTGTAAGGTTTGGGCTTGTTTGTAGGCTTCAATGGCGTCCTCAAGCTTGCCAGCTTTGGCGAGGGCATTACCGTAGTTGTATAAACCGGTTGCTGACTTGTCACTACTAAATTCATTAAGTGCAGCATCAAAATTACCTTGCTGATAAAGCGCAGCACCCTTTAAATCACTCGATTGAGCCTGTGTTGCTGCCTCGTATTCTTTATTTTTATACGCCTGCAATGCACGTTGATCTGCATTTTGCAAAAGAGTAGGGAGCTCTACGGCATACGCATTTTGCTGCGGTAAAAAGCCAAAGGCTAAAAAAACACCTAACAAGGCGGCGCGTCTAAATAAATATAAACCAAGTGGCAGTAAGAGTAATAATCCATAAATCCCGGCGTCTATTCGCCAAAGTGCATGGCTTTGTTTTTCGTCTTTCAATAACTCACTCTGTGCGCTTGGGGCAAACGTATTTATGTCACGACTACTTGGCTGATAGCTGGCAAATTTGCCGCCACTGCTTGATGCTAAATTTTTAAGCTGGCTGGCATTGAGTGTAGGGACTACAATTTGGCCGTATCTGTCTTTCAAAAAACCACCTTCAGGCAACTTAATTGGAGCGCCTTGAGCGGTCCCTACGCCATATATATTTAATCTATATTGGGTGTTACTGGTAAAGCTACTTACGTCGCTTTGTTCTTGTTGGTCAATACCGTCAGTCACTAAAATAATGTCGCCATCAATATAGCCCGCTTGCGTTAATAGCTCTTTGGCCATATCAAGACCGGCTAAAACGTTTGAGCCTTTGTCAGGCATTATTTCAGGGCTTAAGCTTGGAATTAAGTTGCTGAGTGTTGCAGCGTCGTTTGTCAGTGGCGATATTGTATAGGCCGTGCCTGCGTAAGCGACAAGCGCGGTATCACCTTCTTTAAACAGCTCAATCATATCAAGCGCTTTGAAGCGTGATTGCATTAACCGATTTGGTAAAATATCGGTGCTGTACATCGAGTACGACATGTCCATAACAATTACACGGGCACTTTTACTTTGAAATACAGGAACTTGTTTTTTCTCAAAACTAGGCCCAGCACTAAATAAAATGCCAAGGCTGCAAAACAAAGCAACTAGCCAAAGTGGCTGGCTGGCTTTAGTGTTTGCTTCGCTTATTATAAATTGTGCTAAATGTGGTGCGATTAGCTGCTCACTGGTGGTTTTTTTATGCTTAATTAAGGCAACAAAAAATAATGCCACAGCAGGTATGAGTAACCATAAAAGAGCGGGGCGAAGAAATTCAAAATCCATTAGTTTGGCTCCTTCAATGCACGCAGTGTGCTAAGTATTACTTTTAAGCTGATCAGTAAAATAGCGATAAGCAACGGGTAGTAAAATAATGAGCTTTGTGGGCGAAATGTTTGTTCATCCGCGCTAATAGGTTCAAGCTTATCAAGCTCTGCGTAAATTTGTTGAAGGCCTGCTACATCTTTCGCTCTAAAGTATAATCCGCCTGTTTGCTCGGCAATTTTTTTAAGTAAGCTTTCATCTAAATTACTGCCGCCGGAGCCACCCATATTAAAGAGGCTAAAGCCGCGCGGATTATCTGAGCCAACGCCAATGGTGTACACTTTAATGCCTTCTTCGCGAGCTAGCAGTAGGGCATCTTCGGGGTTTAGGTTACCTGCGGTGTTTTGTCCGTCGGTTAATAGCACCACAATTCGGTTACTTTCATCTTTATTGGCAAAACGTTTTACCGAAAGACCCAATGCATCACCAATAGCTGTGGCGCGCCCGACTAAACCAATTTGCGCTTCACTGAGCATTTTACTTACTGTTTTAACGTCGCGGGTGAGCGGGGTTTGTAAAAACGCGGTATCGCCAAATAATATCAGCCCAAGTCTGTCGCCTTGGCGCTGCTCTATAAAATCACTGAGTACGGCTTTTACCATAGTAAGGCGGTCAACATATTGGCCATTGTAAGCCATGTCTTGCTCGGTCATAGAGCCTGATAAATCAACCGCTAGCATTATATCGCGGCCTTCATTTGGTAATGAAATTGGCTCATCTAACCATGTTGGATTGGCGGCAGCAGTCACAAGCAATAACCAAATTATCCATTCGAAGGGATTTAAACGTCGTGACTGCGGCTCAATACTTTGGCTGGTTAAATTATGCTTTGCAAAACTGGGTATACGTAAACGTGTATTGGCGTTACTCGCAGCGGGTTTTAATAGTAAAAGTAACAAAGGCAAAGGTAGCAATAAAAATAACCATGGCCAGCTAAATTCAAACATGGACTGGCTCCTTTACTTTAAATTGTTTAATACCTTGGCGAAATTTTTCGCACAGTGTTGTATCTTTTTGGCTGGGGTTATACAAGCTTAGTATTTCTTGTTCTGTAAAGTTTAAACCGGTAAGCGTATTAAGCGTGGTGCACCATTTTGCAGTAGATTGCGCAGCAAGGCGCTTGTCGTAATACTCAAGCACTAAACGTTTTAAAATAATATGCAGTTGCTGAGGGTTTTGCTCGCTTTGGCTTAATGCTATTGCGTAGCGTTTAGGCTTTTTAAATTTATGTTTTTTATAAGATACATAAATAGCAGCACACAGCGTTAAAAACAGCAGTGTAATAATAACCCACCAAGCGGGGGCGAGTGGCCACCAATTAACTTGGCTTGGCGCTATTATGTCGTGCAGTCCATCGAGTGGATTGGTTTGCATGGTTATTTTCTCACTAATTGCAGCTCAAGTGGTGTTGCTGCATTGAATGATATTAAATTAAGACCTGATTTAGTTAAGCGATTAAGGCGCGTGCTAAATGCGTGTTCCGCATTTTTAGCAAAGCGTTCTCTAAAGCTGTTATCCATTAATGGCAGGGCAAAATCTTGACCATTTGCATTAACGGTAACAGCTTGCTTAAACGCAGGTAACTGATGCTCAAACGGATCGCTTATATGGCAACCAATCAGTTCGCAGTGACGACTTAATATTTCAAGTTGCTTAAAGCTGGCATCGTCCAAGGCATTAAAGTCAGAGACTAAATACACTAAGCTGCCGGGCTTTGCTAAATGATTAAGACGCTTTAGATTATCGCTAAAGTTGTTAGTGGCTGCCTTATCGATATTGTTGAGCGCTTGCTGGTGGCTGTCGCATAAATTATGGCAAAGCTTAAGGACGGCTTTTTCGCGAGCACTGGGTTTAAGCTCTAAATGCGAATGCTGATTAAACACAATACCGCCAATTCTATCGCCGCGCTGACACGCCGACCATGCAACAAGGGCACTTATGTGCGCTGCTTGCACCGACTTTAACAGTAACTTTGAGCCAAACAGCATTGAGTTTGAAAAATCAGTAAACACAAACACAGGGCGTTCTTTTTCTTCTTGAAAGAGCTTTGTGTGTGTTTCGCCGGTACGGGCAGTGACTCGCCAATCAATCGATCGAATATCGTCACCTTGCTGATAATGTCGCACTTCGGCAAATTCCATTCCTCGGCCTTTGTGCGGTGCAAGGTATTGCCCTGTTAAGGTGTTTTTTATTTTTACCTTAGGGGCAAGCTCAAGCAATTGCGCTTTGGCTTTGTAATACATCAGCTCTTTAAGTGCTAAATTAACACCGTGGCTATGGCTCTGTTTGAGCCATGCTTGGGATTCTAATTGTTTTTGCATAACTTATGGTACGGCTACAAGTTCAACTATACGGCTTATTACCTGATCTTTAGTAATGCCATCGGCTTGCGCTTCGTAACTTAAAATAATGCGATGACGCAGTACGTTATGTACAACAGCTTGAATGTCATCAGGTGCTACAAAGTCGCGGCCTTGTAACCATGCGTGGGCGCGAGCACATTTATCAAGTGCTATTGTTGCACGTGGGCTTGCACCAAATTCAATCCAGCTACCAAGTTGCGCGTCTAATTTAGCGCCTTCACGGGTGGCAATAATAAGTTGTACTAAATATTGCTCAAGCGGCTCAGCCAAATATAAGCCTAGTATTTCTTTACGAGCTGCAAATAAATCGCTTTGACTAATTTTTTGCATTACCGGTTGTTGCTCATTAAGCGCTTCACCACGCGTTAAACGCAGTATATCAAGCTCATGCTCTGCACCAGGATAGCCAATACTAAGGTGCAGTAAAAAGCGATCCAACTGGGCTTCTGGTAATGGGTATGTGCCTTCTTGCTCTAGCGGATTTTGCGTTGCCATAACTAGAAACAGTTCGCTAAGCGGGTAGGTATTTTTACCTACAGTGACTTGGCGCTCTGCCATAGCTTCTAATAGTGCTGACTGTACTTTTGCCGGAGCACGGTTAATTTCGTCGGCTAAAATAAGGTTATGAAAAAGAGGGCCTTTTTCAAATACAAACTCACTAGTTTGTTGGCGATAAATATCGGTACCTGTGACATCGGCAGGTAATAAATCTGGTGTAAATTGTACACGTTGGAACGAGCCTTCAATACCTTTTGCCAGTGCATTTACAGCACGTGTTTTGGCAAGCCCAGGAGGGCCCTCTACTAATAAGTGACCATCGGCTAAAATTGCAATAAGTAATGCTTGAGTAAGCTCTGGCTGGCCAATAATTTGTGTATCTAAATACGTTTTTAATTGTGAAAATGCGTTAGCTGCCATAATAATTTCGACTTTCCTCGTCAGCTGGGTTTATACCTGAATGTTTTAGGCGTTAAATACTGACCTATTTATAAGGTTTATAGTTGTGTAACTCAAGGGTTAGACTGTATTTTTTAAAATAGTTCGTTATTTATTAATGATTTTTAGCCTACCACAAAATTTTGTAAATGCGTTTAAAAAAGCATATGGTTGTAGCGCATTTTACGGGCTTGTGGATTATTTATATTGCTGCATTTGCATTAATTACAGTTTATCTATTGGCTTTAGTACACGGGTTGTTTAGAATCGAGAAAAATAAACAGGTCAGACCTGTCAGCGGGAGAGCATAATGTCTGAACAAAATATACTAAAAACACCAAAGGGCGATCGTATTGCCATTGTTAGCGGCTTACGTACACCTTTTGCTAAGCAAGCAACTGCATTTCATCATATATCTGCACTTGATATGGGTAAGTTAGTCGTAAACGAGATGCTTGAACGACTAAATTTTGATAAATCAGAAATCGATCAACTGGTATTTGGACAAGTAATACAAATGCCAGAAGCACCTAATATTGCTCGTGAAATTGTATTGGGTACAGGTATGCCTGTATCAGTTGATGCATATTCGGTATCGCGTGCTTGTGCTACTAGTTTTCAGGCAATTGCCAATGTAGCTGAATCTATAATGGCGGGATCTGTAAGTGTAGGTATTGCAGGCGGCGCAGATTCATCATCGGTACTTCCTATTGGTGTTAGTAAAAAGTTAGCAGGCAGCTTAGTTGATTTAAACAAAGCCCGTACGCTTGGTCAGCGTTTAAAAATATTCTCAAAACTGCGTTTAAAAGATTTACTACCTGTACCGCCAGCGGTTGCAGAGTACTCAACAGGCCTTTCAATGGGGCAAACTGCTGAGCAAATGGCTAAAACGCACAATATTAGTCGTGAAGATCAAGATGCACTCGCGCATCGCTCTCATACGCTTGCAACTCAAGCCTGGGCCGATGGCAAATTAAAAGATGAAGTAATGACGGCACATTTACCGCCATATAAAGGCTTTATCTCAGAAGATAATAACATTCGTAAAAACTCAACGGTTGAAGGCTATGCAAAGCTTAAACCTGTTTTTGACCGCCAACATGGCTCAGTAACTGCTGCAAATGCAACCCCACTTACAGATGGTGCCGCAGCGGTACTGATGATGAGCGAAAGCAAAGCAAAAGCACTGGGTTACGAAATTTTAGGTTATGTACGTAGTTTTGCATTTTCAGCCATTGGTGTAGAAAAAGACATGCTAATGGGGCCTGCTCATTCAACGCCTATCGCACTTGATAGAGCCGGTATTACCCTTGCAGATTTAGATTTAATTGAAATGCACGAAGCATTTGCATCACAAACACTTGCCAACATGAAAATGTTTGCGTCAGACAAATTTGCGCAAGAGCATTTAGGTCGTAGCAAAGCAATTGGCGAAATTAACATGGATAAGTTTAACGTTAACGGCGGCTCACTGGCATATGGTCACCCATTTGCAGCAACAGGTGCTCGCTTAATTACGCAAAGCTTATACGAGCTTAAACGTCGTGGTGGCGGTTTAGCATTAACAACAGCCTGTGCTGCTGGTGGTTTAGGTGCAGCCTTTGTATTGGAGAGCGCGTAATGACTGATTCAGTATTTAATTTAACGGTAGACGAAAATAAAATCGCCGTAGTGACCATTGATGTGCCTGGTGAGAAAATAAACACCTTGCGTGATTCGTTTGCGGATGACTTAAAAGCGTTATTGGCTCAAGCTAAAGAACATGCTGTAAAAGGCATGGTATTTATTAGCGGTAAAAGTGATAACTTTATCGCCGGTGCCGATGTAAAAATGCTCGACAGCGTACAAAAACGTGAAGATGCGCTAGCAATTAGCGAGCTGTGCCATCAAGCGTTTTTTGATATGACAAAACTGCCTTATACCACAGTTAGTGCCATTCATGGTGCTGCACTTGGTGGCGGTTTAGAGTTTGCTTTAGCCTGTGATTACCGCGTAGGCTCAGATAGCGATATTACAAAAATTGGCTTACCTGAAGTGCAACTTGGCTTATTACCTGGTGGCGGTGGTACGCAGCGTTTAACTAAAATTGTTGGCATTCAAAAAGCACTTGAATGGATGCTTACAGGTAAGCAAATTCGTCCTAAGCAAGCTAAAAAAGCAGGCGTACTTGATGATTGTGTACCGCACAGTGTGCTTTTAAATGTAGCAAAAGAATTTGCCGCCAAGAAAAAGCCACAAGCAAAAGAGCCTAAGCTGGATAAAATTAGTAAACTGCTAGAGTCAAACCCGTTTGGTCGTAACTTTATCTTTAAAAAAGCGAAAGAAAACGTCCTTAAAAAAACCGGTGGGCATTACCCAGCGCCGCTAGCGATTATCAAAGCGGTACGTGCAAGCGTAGAGCTTGATGAGCTAAAAGCGTACAAAACCGAAGCCGAAGGCTTTGCCACACTGGTAATGAGTGACGAATCTAAAGCCCTTCGTGGTATTTTCTTTGCCACCACGGAAATGAAAAAAGAGTGGCGCAATGATGATGCACCGGCCATTACTAAAACTGCCGTGTTAGGTGGCGGGTTAATGGGTGCAGGTATTGCACATGTAAGTGCAGTAAAAGCAAAAGTACCAGTACGCATTAAAGATGTAGCAGAGCAAGGCATTAGCAATGCTATGAACTACACCTACAAAATCTTAGATAAGCGCCTTAAACGCCGTATTATGTCTAAAGCAGACATGCAGTTAACAATGAACCGTATTACCGGTACAACTGATTACAGCGGCTTTAAGCATATTGATTTAGTGATTGAAGCGGTTTTTGAAGATTTAGAACTAAAGCAAGGTATGGTTGCTGATGTAGAGCAGCAATGCCAAGCAAACACTATTTTTGCAAGTAATACGTCATCACTGCCTATTTCGCAAATTGCAGCGCAGGCAACGCGTCCTGAAAATGTAATTGGCCTGCATTACTTCTCGCCAGTTGAGAAAATGCCGTTAGTGGAAATTATCCCACACGAAGGCACTTCACAAGAAACCATTGCTCGCGTGGTAAATTTTGCACGTAAGCAAGGTAAAACGCCAATTGTGGTAAAAGACATGGCTGGTTTTTATGTGAACCGTATATTAGCGCCTTATCTTAACGAAGCCGCTAACTTAATGCTTGCAGGCGAGCCAATTGAAAAAATTGACGCAGCCCTTGTCGAGTTCGGTTTTCCGGTAGGGCCGTTGGCACTGCTTGATGAAGTAGGTATTGATATTGGCTCCAAAATTGCCCCAATTCTTGAGAAAGAACTCGGTGAGCGTTTTAAAGGCCCAGATGCATTTACACGTATGATTGACTCAAAACGCCTAGGCCGTAAAACGGGTCGTGGTTTTTACGAATACGATAAAAAAGGCAAAAAGGTTGATGAGTCAGTTTATGAGCTACTGGGTGTTACGCCAACACCGCGTTTAAACAAAAGTGAAATTGCTAAGCGTTGTGTAGCACAAATGCTTAACGAAGCTGTACGTTGTTTAGACGATGGCATAATTGCAAGCCCACGTGATGGCGATATTGGTGCTATTTTTGGCATTGGTTTCCCTCCGTTCTTAGGAGGCCCATTTAGCTATATGGACAAACTAGGCGCTAGCAAAATAAGCTCTGAAATGTCTACACTGGCTAACAGCAATGTTATTTTTGAACCATGTGAATCACTCGTAGCAATGGCTGCCTCAGGCGCAACGTTTTATGGTGATAACCCAGCAGAAGCTGCGTTGATTGAAACAGCCGATGTTGAGTCTGAAGAATCTTCACAAGCGCAAGCCACTACAGCTGAAGATCTTAAAGGCGACACTAAATAACATTTAACCCGTTTGAAAAAAAAACCGCATTTTATATGCGGTTTTTTTATGCCTGTGATATTAATAAGGTAATACCAAACTGCATAAATCTTTGATCGATTTAACGAATTAAATTGCACTATAACGTCGTTAAAAATTTTTTATTTAGAACAACTAGATACAAAAATTTTTGCCTAGTTCTAGCGTAATTTTCTTAACGTTAAATAGACCCCATATATAAGCA
>NZ_JACJEM010000064.1:0-23952 GCF_014164085.1 Pseudoalteromonas sp. SG45-5
ACCCGTTACAGCAATGTGACGGGTTTTTTGCTTTCTGGGATTTAGTAAATAGCCAAGAGCACATGCCGAACTCAGTAGTGAAACGAAACAGCTCGAAGGCGAGCCCCACGGAAGGCCGCCCCGACGCAAAGATAGTATCCCATTAGCACTGTAGCTCTCCACCGCTATGGGCACTACGACATTCTACTGCGTAGCGCACCGACCTCAAATTATAGAAAGTCCGACTAGAAATAGTCGGGCTTTTTTACGTCTGCAGAAAAGTGAAAATGTGTTTTCAGGTAGTTTAAGCTTGTGCGTAGTTTGACTTATTGCCAAGCCATCTATGAATCAGGGGATCTACACTTTGAGGGTATTGTTTTAGCATTTGCAGCGCAATAGGCCTTACTTGATTAAGTGTTTGTTTGTCGCGCGTTAAGTCTGCAATTTTAAATTCCGCTAAGCCGGTTTGTTTTGTGCCGAGGACTTCACCTGGTCCGCGTATTTCTAGATCACGCTCCGCTATTACAAAGCCATCATTACTATCTCTTAGTACACCAAGTCGCTTTTGAGCGGTATGAGATAGTGGTGCGTGGTATAAAAGTACACAATGCGATGCTGTGGCACCACGGCCAACTCGGCCACGTAACTGATGGAGCTGTGCTAAACCTAAGCGCTCAGGATTTTCTATTATGATTAAACTTGCGTTAGGAACATCCACACCTACCTCGATAACGGTAGTGGCTACTAATACATGTATATTTCCTGCTTTAAACTCACTCATAATGGCTTGCTTTTCAGCTGACTTCATTCGTCCATGAACGAGACCTACGCTCAGCTCTGGTAATGCCTCTTTTAATTGCAGTGCACTATCTTCAGCTGCTTGGCATTGCAGCACTTCAGATTCATCAATTAGTGTGCATACCCAGTAAACTTGACGACCTTGATCATTGCAGGCTAATTTAACACGCGCAATAATATCGTCTCTACGTGTATCAGGCAGTGCGACTGTTGTAATTGGAGTCCGCCCCGGTGGTAATTCATCAATTACAGAGGTTTCTAAGTCAGCATAAGCTGTCATGGCAAGTGTGCGTGGAATAGGTGTTGCAGTCATAACCAGTTGATGAGGGTAACAATCAGCAAATTTTCCTTTTTCGCGTAGTGATAAACGCTGATGTACACCAAAGCGATGTTGCTCATCAATAATTATTAGCACTAAGTTATTAAACTTTACTTCATCTTGAAATAAAGCGTGAGTACCTACAATCATTTGCGCTTCACCAGAGGCTATTTTTTCAAGTGTTGCTATACGTTCTTTACCTTTTGTTTTACCGCCAAGCCAAGCAACTGTGATACCTAACGGATTAAACCAAGTTGTAAAATTAACGCCATGTTGTTCAGACAAAATTTCAGTAGGAGCCATTAAAGCAACTTGAAAGCCCCCTGCAATCGCTGTTAACGCACTTATAGCCGCGACTAAGGTTTTGCCTGAACCTACATCGCCTTGCACTAAGCGCATCATTGGATATGTGTGTTGCATATCCCCTTTTATCTCAGCCACTACTCGGCTTTGTGCATTTGTGGGTGCAAAAGGAAGCTGCTCTAAAAATTGACTTTCTAATGTATTTACCGGATTTAATGCCACGGCTTTAACTTGTTGCCCTTGCTCTCGTACTTTTAATAAACTGAGGTTTTGTGCAAGTAGCTCCTCAAATACAAGGCGTTGTTGTGCGGGGTGCATACCTTGCTCTAGTGCGGTTATATCAACATCATTTGGCGGGCGGTGCAGTAATAGTAAAGCATCGCTTAAAGCCATATTTGATGGCTGAAACTGCGTAGGAAGTAGTTCTTCTACCGAATATTTGTTTAGTAAGTCAATAGCCTGTTCGCTCAGGGCTCTAATTGAGAGCTGCTTTAAGCCTTCGGTTGTTGAATACACGGGCGTTAACGTTGTTACTGTGGGTTGCTCATTATGAGTATCGCTGATGCTATATTCAGGATGATTCATTTCAAGTCCCACACGCCCACGACGTACTTCACCAAAACAACGTATTATTTTACCTGCAATGAACGCATTTTTTTGTGCTGCGGTAAAATTAAAGAATCGAAGTGTGAGCCTACCTGTGCCATCATTTATTTGGCAAACCAGCATTCGCCTTTTGCCAAAGGTAACCAGGCTTGTTTCAATCGTTGCTTCCACACTTACATGGCTATGAAGCGATAACTCGTTTATTGCATATAAGCGAGTACGATCTTCATAGCGAAGAGGTAAGTGGAAGAGCATATCTTGTACGGTACTAATACCTAGCTTCAACAAGCGCTCGGCCATTTTTGGACCGACCCCTTTAAGTTCTATTATTGGATATTGGCTTAAGCTAGGTTTAGACAAAGTAGGCTCAATTTTTATTATTTAGTGAGTTAAGTGTACTTATACAGTGTAGGTGCATCAAGTATGTTTTAAAGCTTGCCAAAATTGTTCACTGGCAACTATTTCACCATTTTCATCAAGTGCAGGGTATGGCAATTTCTTTTGTTTACATTGCCTTGCAATAATAGGATGGCAGCCTTCGAAATAAAGCGGGTGTTTAACTTCTGCGCTGAGCATATCTCTGTTATACAAACCAGCAAGCTCGCGCTGGCGCTGTGCTTCAAACAAAATTAGTGCGGCAGCAACCGAAACATTTAGTGATTGCACCATGCCTTGCATTGGAATAATAATATTCTGATCTGCGTACTCTAATGCTTTTTCAGATATTCCTGTTTTTTCTTGGCCAACAATAATAGCAGTTGGCTTGGTGTAATCTACTTCTCTAAAATCAACAGCGTTTTCAGATAGATGCGTTGCTAGTATTTGTATTTTTGGGTTACGTTCACGCATTGCAGTAACGGCATCATCAATATTTCTATGCAGATGAGTCTCTAGCCAATTTTTACTACCACCTGAGGTATTATTAGTAAGCCATTTTTGTTTTTCTGGCCATACAGCGTGTACGTGATGGCAACCTACTGCGTCAGCGCTACGCACGATTGCAGATAAATTATGATGTTTATGTACGTCTTCTAAGCACACTGTTAGGTCTGTTTGGCGGCGCGAAAGTACATCTTCAATTCTTTGATAGCGAGTTTGCTGCATGGTGATCCTCTTTTTTCGGCAATTATACGAGATTTTTACAGTTAAGGCATTACCGTACGACTAATTGGGTTTTGCAGCGATATAAGCGTTTCTGTTGATTGGATTGCTTCAATGGCTTGGATTTTGTTGATTAACACATCTTGCAAGTGATCAATCGATTTCGCCATTACTTTAATAAAAATACTGTAGTTCCCCGTTGTGTAATAGGCTTCAACCACTTCCTCCAATGCTTCTAGCTTAATTAGTGTTTGCGGGTAGTCGCGTGCATTGTTTAAATTGATACCTATAAAGCAACATACATCATAGCCTAGCTGCTTAGTATTTATTGTTAATTGAGTGCCGGTGATGATCCCTGCTTGTTTCATTTTTTCTATACGAACATGAATTGTACCGGCACTTACATTAAATCTTTTTGCTAATTCGGCGTACGCAGTACGGGCATTTTCCATTAATGCATGAAGTATCTGTTTATCGAGATTATCGATTAAGTAATTTTCCACTATATTTTTCTCATAAAATTATCGAATATATTGTTTTTATACCACTTAATTAATGATTTTTACATGGTAAAGCTATTTTTGTTGTTGGATGTTGAGTTAATTCATTAAATTGTTACATTAACTTCATTAAAGGTGCTTATTGGAGCGCTTTGTATCAATTAAGCAAGTAACAATAACTGGGAATGAGGCCAATTATTATGAGTTCACATTATGTGCTGCAACAGCAGCAAATAAGTAAAGTTAAGCAATTTTTTTCACAACAACTAGAAATCCAACTTGGGCTCATTGAAGTTCAAGCACCAATTTTGGCTAAAGTGGGTGATGGCACACAAGATAATCTCAGCGGGCATGAAAATGCAGTTGCTGTAAAGGTTAAAGCTATTACTGATAGCGACTATGAAGTAGTGCACTCACTTGCAAAGTGGAAGCGTAAAACATTAGCAACTTATGGCTTTGGTGTTGGTGAAGGTATTTATACGCAAATGAAAGCGCTGCGCCCTGATGAAGATTCATTAAGTCCTATTCACTCTGTTTATGTTGATCAGTGGGATTGGGAAAAAGTAATTAACGAAACGACAGAGCGATCGCTGGCAACACTTAAGCAAACCGTTCAATCTATTTACAAAGGGATTAAAGAGACCGAAGCTTTTGTAAGTGAAGCTTATGATTTAATGCCATTTTTACCAGCTAACATTAAGTTTGTACACAGTGAAGAGCTACGTAAAATGTATCCTGATTTTAGCGCTAAGCAGCGCGAAAAAGCTATTACACAAGAGTATGGGGCCGTGTTTTTAATTGGTATTGGTGGGGCATTAGGTGATGGAAAAATTCATGATGTAAGAGCCCCTGACTACGACGACTGGTCTACACAGACGTGCGATGAATATATGGGTTTAAATGGTGATATTTTAGTATGGAACCCCGTACTTGAAGATGCTTTTGAAATATCATCAATGGGTATACGTGTAAGCCCTGAGGTTTTAAAGGCGCAGTTAAGTATCACTGGGGATAAAGACCGCTTAGAATTTGATTGGCATAAAGCTTTATTACAAAGTAAATTTCCGCAAACTATTGGTGGTGGAATAGGGCAATCGCGTTTAGTCATGTTACTTTTGCAAAAGCAGCATATTGGTCAAGTACAAGTGGGAGTATGGCCGCAGCATACACATGCAGAGGTTAGCGGCTTACTATAGTAAGCTGAACTCTGGCTAGAGAAAATAAATTTAAATATCCTGATTATTTAATGCGTTAGCAAACCTATAACCAGAGTTCAGGTTATAGTAATAAAATCAAAGTGCTAAACGCACTTTGGTTTTATTACGTTTTAAACTCAATTTCTATTTTATTATTTTGCAGCCTAACATTACAGGGTGGGTAATTACGCGTTGTTTTAAGTACTTTATCAAAAATATGAATTTCGACCCCTGAGTGCAAAATAGCATTTACGGCAAGGTTCGCATCACTGAGTAGATCGTGTAAGTCATGATCTAAAGTCGAAAGGCGTTTTTCCAATTGCTCAGCTTGTTGGCAATAGTGTAATTGGGTTGCCCCAATTTTTGCTATCAGCTGGTTTTTCTTTTCGGTATCTTTGACTTGGTCGGCTTTTTCAAGAGCATTTTGTAAGGTGTCTAACTGCTGATCTGTTTTTGCTAAATCTTTAAAGCAGTTATCTGTGTCTGCTGTTATTTCGGCGCCTGAGGTTGCTAAATTAATGACCATTTTAGCGCCTGATTCATTACCAACCTCACCAGCTATAAGCGTTGTCGCATCCAATATTTCACCACCAAATATTTTACCTTTAGGTAAGTCTGTTTGCCCAACTTGCAGTAAGCGTTTTGCTTTCATTATGCAATGGCTCGTTTGGCGCTCGATGAATATATTAGTCGCTTCGATATAACAATACTGAGAATGGGATACATGAATATCACCAGCGGATACGAGTTTACAGGATAGTGATTTATCTTCAGGTTTTTGATGGCCAATAATACCTTGTTTCACGGTTATATTACCGCCTGCCGTAAGCTCACCTGATTCGACCGTGCCAAAAATCGTAATATCGCCTTTGGCCGTTACTCTCATTCCTGGATCTATGTTACGCGTAACAATTACACTACCTTCAAAATCAATGTGACCACTTTTTACATTCACGTCAGCAATAGTAAAAATGTCATCAACGCGCATTCCATTATTAATTTCGACGGGCACGCCTGAAATAGTTGAGACTAATTCCATAGGATTAGATTTAGAGATTTCAGTGCCTTCACCAGCAACTAATTGCTTGTTGTCGCCTGGTTTTGGGGTAAGTATTTCTCCGGTAACGGTAAAACCTTCTTTACCTGGTGTCGCTGGTTGTTGGCGAATAAGAACGGTACCTGGCTCTACGCTTGCCAGCTTACCAAAATCGCGCATATCAACATTGCCATCTTCTTTTAGCTTAGGGGTTTTTAGGCGATCTTTAAGGGTTTTTACTGTTGTAGTAAGTTTTGTCGCTAAGCCATCACTGGGTAAGCGGCCTTTTGCTAAAACTCCTTTTACAACAGTGCCAGCAGGTGCCTTAAGTTGTTTTTGCAGTAACTGTTCTAAAAATACTTGTTTGTAACCGCGCACAATACCTGCTTTTACGAGCTGTTTTTTAGCTACTTCTAAGCTGAGTAATTTGCCGCCTTGAGCCGCAGTCAGCTCCCCTACAGCAAGCATTTTATCATCATTGATAACCACCTCTAATGCGGCGTCGTGTTTGCTTGCAACAATTAAAATAGATTCGCTACTTTCGCTTTTAAAAAAGTTATTTATAGCATCAAGATCTATTTTACAATCACAAAAAGTTGATTTTTCGAGCGCTTCAATTACAAACGCAGCGCTTGGAGGCGCAGTGGCGTTTATATCGAGTAAAACGTTTCCATTATGATCAAGCTTAAACACGAGTTAATCCTTTTTTGCTACTGAACCTGAACTCAGGTTAAGAGATTTACTAACATATTAAATTATAGTGATATTTAAATTTATTTTCTCTAGCCAGAGATTTTTAGTAAATTCAACGCAGTTAGCGCTGAAAATAGCTGCTTGAGATAGATTTATTATCCTGAGTTCAGGTTAAGTTATGTTTGTATTAATAACCTAATTATAGAGTGCTATTAATTTACTTTTGAGTCAAGAAATCAAGAAAAACAAAGTGGTGTAGGAAGAGGCAAGAAGGTTTGAGCTATAGCGAAGGTCTATAGCTCAAAAATAATATTAGTTAGTTGAAGGAAGCTCCATAATGCCATCAATCTCAACTTGCACATTTTTTGGTAATGCACGTACTCCAATCGCGGCACGCGCTGGGTATGGCTTTTTAAAGTATTGGCTCATTACTTCGTTAACAATAGCAAAGTTTGATAAATCAGTAAGGTAAATATTCACCTTAACTAGGTCGTGTATCTGACCGCCAGCTTCTTCACATACAGCAGCAATATTTTTAAATACTTGATGTGTTTGTTCGCTAAAGTCTTCTGATATAACTTCCATGGTTTCTGGCACTAATGGGATCTGGCCAGATAAATAAACAGCGGTACCAACTTTAACTGCTTGGCTGTATGTGCCAATAGCTGCTGGTGCTTTGTCGGTAGAAATAAATGCTTTATTCATGAGTTTCCTATTTTACTTTTTACGATAGACTTTTTGAACATCAGGCATTACACGAATTTTACGCATAATGTTAGCAACATGGACACGGTTTTTAACGGTGACCCCTAAATCTATCACGTATAAATTACTTTCTTTTTCATCGGTGGCAATTTCGACAATATTGGCTTGGGTTGTAGCAACAACATTGGTTAATTTTGCTAATGCGCCTTGATGATTAATAATTTCAACCCTAAGCGCAGCAATGTATTCTTTTTCTGGGTTATCGTCCCATTTTACAACAAGGTATTTAGAGCGTTCATTTTCCCAACCACGAATGTTTTTACATTCTTGGCGATGAACAGTCAGGCCTTTACCTTGGCTTACATGCGCCGTTATAGCATCGCCTGGTACAGGGCGGCAACACTTAGAGTAATTAACTAACATGCCTTCGGTGCCGATAATAGTTGCTTTGGCTTGATTAGTAATATCGGTTAAATCATCATTTTCGTTTTGTAACAAGCGTTTAGCAATTAACATACTCATTAGATTACCAGAGCCTATTGCGACTAATAGTTCAAGTAATGTAGAAAGCTCATGCTCTTCAAGTACGCGTGCTATATTTTCATCAGCAATACTATCTAACTTATTTTCACCTAATGCTGAATCAAGTAAACGTCTACCCAATAACAGCGCTTCTTCATGATGCTGACTTTTAAGGTAGTTACGAACACCCAAACGTGCTTTACCGGTAACAATAAAGTTTAGCCAAGTTGCATTTGGGTGCGCGCCAGAGCTTGTAATGACTTCTATTGTTTGGCCGGTATCCAGTGCTTTACTCAATGGATAAGGTTTACGATTTACTCTTGCCCCTACGCACGTATTACCAACGTCAGTGTGCACAGCATATGCAAAATCAACAGCGGTTGCGCCCATCGGTAATTCAACTATCCGACCATCTGGCGTAAATACGTAAATTTCTTCAGGGAATAGCTCAGTTTTCACGTTTTCAATAAATTCAAATGACGAACCAGCACTTTGCTGAAGCTCTAATAAGCTTTGCATCCATTGACGAGCACGTTGTTGTGACGTATTACCCGCGCCATCACCCGATTTTTTATACATCCAGTGTGCGGCCACGCCTTTGTCTGCCATATGATCCATATCGTGAGTACGAATTTGGATCTCAACAGGTATGCCGTGTGGGCCAACTAAAGAAGTATGAAGCGACTGATAGCCATTGGTTTTAGGCACTGCAATATAGTCTTTAAAGCGCGTTTCAATCGGCTTATAAAGACTGTGAGCAACACCTAATACGCGATAGCACGTATCCATAGAGTCAACCGCAATTCTAAACGCGTAAATATCCATGACTTCGTTAAATAACAGCTCTTTATTAAGCATTTTTTTATAAATACTATAAAGGTGCTTTTCGCGGCCCGATACCGTCGCTTTTATGCCTGATTCTTCAAGGCGTGCTTCAATTTCGTTTTGAATATTTGAAATAACTTCTTTTCGATTACCACGTGCTTTTGCAACTTCAGATTTAAGTGCACGATGGCGCATAGGATATAGAGCTTGAAAACCTAAATCTTCAAGTTCATTTTTAATATCGTGAATACCTAAACGGTTTGCTATTGGCGCGTATATTTCTAGTGTTTCGCGTGCTATACGGCGGCGTTTATCGGGGCGAAGTGCGCCCAATGTACGCATGTTGTGAGTTCTATCAGCAAGCTTGATTAAAATAACTCGAATGTCTTGAGTCATTGCCATAATCATTTTACGGTAGTTTTCAGCTTGGAATTCTTTTTTGTCTTTAAAGCTGAGCTTATCGAGCTTACTTACACCTTCAACCAATTCAGCAACCGTTTCACCAAAAATTTCGGCTAAATCTTGTTGGCTAAAATCGGTATCTTCAATTACATCATGCATTAACGCCGCCATGAGCGTTTCATGGTCAAGATGCATGCCGGCAAGAATTTGGGTTACTTCAACAGGATGAGTTATGTAGGGCTCGCCGCTTGAGCGAGTTTGTCCTTCATGGGCCTCTCGGGCTACCACGTAAGATTTTTGTACTAGCTCCACATCTGCGGCAGGCAAGTATTCAGAAATTTTCTTTTTTAGACCTTCAAAAAGATACATTTACACTCCAATGTTCTAGGGCCTGTTGACCTTTGTGGATTAAAATTTGTTCAATCTAGGGGCGATTTAATCGCGGCGCGAGGTTTTTAGCCTAGCGGGCTAAGTAAAAACCGAGCAACAAAGAGTAAATTGCCCCTAGGCAGAACCCTTCGGGCAGCGTATGTTTGGCATTTATGCTGCGTTATCGCCTATTTATGGGGAATAACCACACTACATAGGCTTTGCCTTGCCTAAATACCAAGCGTGCTGCTGCAAATTTAACCTCGAAAGATAAACAGGCCCTAGTGAAGTAAATTAGGTAAGTTACGAATATACGATGAAAACAGAGGATTGCCAACGGCTATAGTAGAAATACTGCGCCGTTGGCTAAATCAGACCGGGAGGTCGATTATTGATTGCCACCAACAATGGCAGCAACAGCAGCTAGTTCTGCCGCTTCTTGGTGTTGTTGTTCTTCACGGTCAATTAAGTCCATTGAAGCACTATCAACTAAACCTAATTCAATTTCACGTAAAGCAACAACCGTTGGCTTATCGTTTTCAGGGTCTACTAGTGGCGTTTTACCACCAACAGCAATTTGGCGGGCACGACGAGCCGCAACTAAAATTAAGTCAAAACGATTACCAACTGCATCTACTGCATCTTCAACTGTTACGCGGGCCATCACAGCACTCCAAAATAATTTAAAAGCAAAGGCGTAGTTTACTCCAAGGAGCCACTTTCGCCAATAGCCAGTGTTCAATTTTTATCTGTTTTACTTACCTAAGCCTAATTTAAATAGGCTTAAATTATTTAAGTAGACTATTTAGTAAAACTTGATGGCGATTTTCTTGTGCTTTTAGTGTTAAGCGCTGCGCCATTACAATTATTTCTATATCAGCAAGTGCGCTCTCAAAGTCATCATTCACAATCACAAAGTCATACTCGTTATAATGCGACGTTTCTGACTGAGCCTTTGCCATACGAGAGGCAATAACGTCAGCCGAATCTTGACCACGATTATTTAAACGTTGCTCTAGCTCTTTTTTTGAAGGAGGCAGTATAAAAATGGTTTGTACGCTTGGCATAATTTTGCGCACTTGTTGCGCGCCTTGCCAATCAATATCTAAAAATACATCAATACCCGCATCAAGTTGCGACTCAATCGCCTGCTTTGATGTGCCATAGTAATTATCAAATACTTGAGCCCATTCAAAAAAGTCATTTTTTTCAATCAGCGCTTTAAACTCATCTGTAGCTACAAAATGATAATGCACGCCATCTTCTTCACCAGGGCGAGGCGAACGAGTCGTATGCGACACCGATACTTTCATATCAGTATGCTTTTTTAATAACGCATTGATTAAGCTTGATTTACCCGCACCAGATGGCGCTGATAAAATAAATAGGTTTCCGCGAGTGTGTGCCATTTTAATCTCTATCTAAAAATAAATAGGCTTGGGTTATAAATAACGCAAGCCTTTAATAAATGCATTGTACTTTATTTAAGTGAATTTTCTCAAGTTAGCCACAAAGGTTCAAATAATATTATTCTATGTTTTGGATTTGAATATAGTGCGCGCTTTTTAATTTTATAATTATCAACGGGTTAATGTTTTTTATTGCCTGTTTTTTACTTTTAGTAACCGCCATGGTAACCACTTGGAATTGCTTTCTGGTACATAGAGATTATTTTACTAAAAGAAGAAGCAAGCGTAAGTCAGTACCGAAAAACATATATAAAAATTGATTAACTGTTTAGTTTTTGTATTATACACCCAATCATAATCAAATAATCAAGGAAGAGTGTTTTATGAAACCGCTGCACGCATATCCTCATCCCGAGAGACCTCAAAATCCTTCACCATTAGAAATGGCTATTTATAACTATGAGTTAAAAGCTAAAGAGTTCCATAACAAGCGGATAGCTCAAAAAGGGCCGACGAGTGAAGAGCTTAAAAATAATATGGCTCGTGACTTTAATCATTTGCAAAAAGAGAAAGAGAGAATTACAGCTCATGCTCGCTTACAAACAGATTTAAAAGAATATCGTGATCTGAGTGCAAGTTCTTCAGTTACGCAATTAAAACAAGAAAAGCATCATCCAACGAAAAAACTTGCTCGTCACTTGGCTGCAATAGGGGAACCTAAACCAACTAATTTGCACGAAGCTCATCATATTATTTGTGGCAAAGGGCAGTACCAATCAGCGAACATGTTACAAACAAGGCTTAACCTTCATCTACATGGAGTCGGTATTAACGATCCCATCAACGGCGTATGGTTAATTAATTTTGAAAAAAATAAAGAACAAAATTGGGATAGTCCAGCTTCGCCGCCTCATCGAAAACTACACAGATATAATTATGAGACATGGATAAATACTAACTTTGGCAATGCGGCTACACCTAAAGCTTTATTTTTGAATAGGCTAAAAACTGTTAAAGTTAAAATAAAAACGGGTACTGTACCCGCAGGTTTACTTGCACCAAAAGACGAAAACTGGAAGGCTTTATAGTGACTGTATATCAAATCAAAAACGAAGCTTACACATACGACGTAATCGACTTTGATATTGTTGAACTATCAAAAATACTTTCAAAGCACAGTGACCTTGAACCAGATACTGTATTAAAGATGTTTATGTCAGCCTCACTAAATAATATCGAATTTAGTCATCTATGGCCCGAGGGGTTAAATTTTGATTATTTTGGTAAAGCTAAAAAGCAAGACTATGACATATCGCTGCTAGGCAAATTTCTAATAATGAAGATGCCAGTATATGAGTTATTGAAAGAGCGTTTAGCAAGTTTTGGAGAGTTTTTACCCGTTAAAGCTGAAGGCAATAACATGATGTTGTTTAATTTGCTTACCTTCGGACAAGAGCAAAAAGACATGTGTTTAACCAAATTCGAAGATGGCTTTGAAGACGGTTTAGAGTTACTTACCTTTGAGCAAGACGACATACAAAGCAAGTTATTATTTAAGTCTAAGCTGGAAGGTGCTCAAAAAGTATATTGTACTGATGAGTTTAAAAACATCATCCAAAGTAACAAACTTAAAGGCTTAGTGTTTGACGAAGACTTACTAGATCCGTTTGTTTGATTTTATACTTATAAAGTGTATTTATCACTCAAGTATACTTCTTAGGTATATACAAATATCTTGAAATTATACTTTTAAGCTCTACAATTTGACGTAACAACATCCCTCCCGCTACCCGTAAGCTCAGCGCCCTGCGAGGGGTTAATTATTTATAAAGCACAGTAAAGCTGCTTACATAACCTTTGCCCCATAATCTTAATTTGTATATTATCTCAACTAATAAGAACAATGGATTAGCTGTATAGTTATTACTACTATGGCTTGGCAGGGAATAGTATGTCGTTACCCGATTATCAATCATTCATGACCCCATTACTGCAATGTTTAGCTAATGGCAAAACCGTAAAACTCAAAGAGATTGAGGCAAACGTTTATCAAAACCTGAGGTTATCGGCAGAGCAGCTTAAACTGCGTATCCTTAGTGGAAAGCAAACTTATGCTTACCATCGTTTGGGGTGGGCTAAAACATACTTAGTACAAGCAGCAGGGCAAGATCATGAACTTTCCATTTTGAGCCAAGTGTGATCAAATAGGCTTCTAATTCATAGGAGTCTCAAATGTTATCTGCCTTTAATGAACATTTTTCACCAATCCCTGAACATCGCCAACAATCAAAAGTAGAGCATAAGCTTCACGATATCCTTCTAACACTCGTTGTTGGCGTTATCTGTGGCGCTGATGGCTTGGAGTCAATTGAAGAAGTGGCGCATAACAAGATTGAGTTGTTAAAAAAGTATGGCTCGTTTGAAAATGGCATTCCTGTTCATGACACCATTGCACGAGTGGTCTTTTCGTTAGAGCCCCAAACGATACAAAGTTGCTTCATTAACTGGATGAAATCAGCACAGGAAAAAACACATGGCGAAGTTATTGCTATCGACGGAAAAACAGTTCGCGGCTCTTATGATAAAAAATCAAAGAAAAGTGCAATCCACATGGTGAGCGCATTTGCAGCGAACAATGGTGTTGTATTAGGGCAAGTTAAAACCGCAGAAAAATCAAATGAGATAACCGCAATTCCCGCATTGCTTGATTTACTAGATATTAAAGGCAGCATCATCACGATCGATGCGATGTGATGTCAAAAAGCAATTACTAAAAAAATACGTCACAAAGAAGCCGATTATGTTATTGCAGTTAAAGGTAACCAAGGACATTTACACCAGTCGATTAAGGATTTTTTTGAGATTTGTCAAAGCGATAAATTTAAAAATGTAGAGCATGCTTATCACGAAGAAGTTGATAGTGGGCAGGGCAGAATTGAAGTTCGTGGGTATTGGATAACAGATATTCTGACGAGCATTAATGATTTAACTTCGCAATGGGATGGATTAGTAAGTGTGGGGATGGCTGAATCAGAGCGACATGTAGATGGAAAAACAAGTAGGGAAATCCGTTATTTCATCTGCTCTGTAGAAGCTGACGCAAAAACATTCGGGAACGCGGTTAGAAAGCATTGGAGCATTGAGAATCAGCTACACTGGGTACTTGATGTCAGTTTTAATGAAGACTTGAGTCGTGTTAGGCATTCAAACGCAGCTGAAAACATGTCCGTAATTAGGCACCTTGTTCTCAATTTATTGAAACTTGAAAAAAGCTGTAAAAAAGGTCTGAAAGCTAAGCGTTTCGAAGCTGCACTCGATACTGATTATGCAGATAAAGTTTTACAGCTTATTTATTGAGCATACGTAATCTTACCCTGAGCGTACTTCGTTAATTGATTTATCTTCCAATGTTTTATGATGTGTCTAATTATTATTAATTGAAAGGGTATGCAGTGTTATAGTAGCTTGAATACATACTCGAAGTTTCTCGTTTAAACTAGGGCGTGTTGATCTTTGGTGGTTGAATTTGCAGCAGTGTGTTTGGTTTTTAGGCAAGGCAGCGCCTATGTAGTGTGGTTATTCCCCATAAATAGGCGATAACGCAGCATAAAGACCAAACATGCGCTGCCCTTTGGGTTCTTTCTAGGGACGATTAGCTCTTTGTTGCTCGGTTTTTACTTAGCCCACTAGGTTACAAACCTCGTGCCGTGATTTAATCGCCCCTAGATTGAACAAATTTCAATCCATAAAGATCAACACGCCCTAAGCTAAAAAATATTAATTAAAGGGGCTGTAAATCATGAAATTAGGCCGTAACGATGTTTGCTCATGCGGCAGTGGTAAAAAACATAAACACTGCTGTATGGATGACGTATCAAAACTACACACAAAAATGCTTGATGACGTAGAGCAAGTTATAACAATGAACCCCAACATTGATATTAATGAATTAAATTTAGTCATTCAAAACAGGAACGAGTATCACAATACCAGTGCTAAAAAAGAATTTTTCGGCCTTACTCCTTCACAAATGAGTAATTGGTTATACGCACCGTTTAGCGAACTAGAACATGTAAATATTTGCTTATCAGAGAGCTTATTAACTAGCCCTGTAATGCGCTATTTACAGTTAATTATTGATGAGGCTGTGTTACAAGGAGGCTCATTTAAAGCAACATCTAAAGGTAATTTACCTGCAAAATTAGTGAGGCAGGCTACAGGCATTTTATCTGAATTTGAGGTAAGCCAATATAATACGAATGTGAGTATCAGCGAGTTTGCAGGCAGTAACGAAGATAAGTTTAATGCATTACATTATGCCCGAGTCCTTGCTGATATTTCAGGTATTATTTATCTAAAAGGCGGTCGTTTTTATGTAAAAAAAACAGTCCTTAAACAATATCAAACACAAGGAATTAAAGCGTTCTTTTTACCAATGTTAGAAGCAGCAAGTAAAAAATATAATTGGGCGTACTTTGACCACTTTACAAAAAATGACAACTTACATACTCTTTGGCTATTTATGATCTGGCGTTTACAGGCGCACAGTTCAATAAATCAGCTAATCGAGGACGTAGCCATTGCTTTTCCTAGCTTGCTGCAAGAGTTGCCCAGTGATGAATATTTTTCTCCAGAGGTTTTACTGGGTCATATTATTCACTCTCGTTTTATTAATCGTTTTCTAGTATTTTTCGGATTTGTGACAGTACCCCCTACTCAGTCTGTAAATGGCAAACGTGTTGAGCCTAAACTCAATGCTTTAACGTTATTTTCGCAAACATTTAAATTTTCAGTGTAGGGTGCAGAGAGTTTCAACTTGCTATTTAAATTTAAGCTGAAAGGCGCTCAAAAGGTCTACAAAAATATAATCCAAAGTAACAATCTTAAAGGTTTAGTATTTGACGAAGACTTGCTAGAACTATTTGTTTAGCGCCGCTTAGTTTGCAGGCCAAAGCCCTAGTCTAGGCGTTAGCACTAAAACAGATATTTTCAGTAATCGCTTAATTGCGATTACGTTATAAAAAATTAATAAGCGCGCATGCAGTGTGCTAGTAGAAACCTCTACACAACCAATTAAGAGAACACACAACAATGGTTCAACAACACCAACAAGAATTAAAAAAGCAGATTTGGAATATCGCAAACAGTTTACGTGGCAACATGTCGGCTGACGATTTTCGTGACTACATATAGGGGATATTGATCTTTCAAGTATACTTTTTAAACCGCATAGTAAGCAGGTATAATTTACTTCGCCAAAAACAAAGAGTAGCGACTCACTATGGCAAGACTAATGTTAACAGATGAACGTAGGGAAATACTGTACAAAGCAATGTTAAGTTCGGGGAGAATTTATGATAAGCCAGCAGATCGAATAACGATTGAAGGAATACTCTATCGGATGCGAACAGGTTTGCCAAAATTAGTTGACCACTACACTGGCATGGATTGGTACCTGTTTGGAAGAGCTAACGTGGTATTCAATGAAACCGATAAAAACGCTCAAGAACAGCTCGTTTTACTGGTTAAATTGGTTTTGGATGATATTGGCGAGTTGAATAAACTTCCGCCTGTAACACAAAGATCACTGTTACGGATAATAAGACTCATGGCTGAACGCCAAAATAAAACGGCAATAGCTATACTTAGCAAATACTTTGAATGATATTTTCAAAATATTATATTAATCTAAAATATGTACTTACACAAAATTTGTTACAGGCCCCAAAAATCATCAGCATGATAAATAATTCAACTAACTTTGTCATGCGTGTTCATCCAATTTTGTCAAAAGGTCGGATCTAGAAACCGCTATTTAATTCAATTTCTTAAATTATATTCAGGCTATTTCACACCTTAAACCTATTTAAATGCGATTCTGCTTACCCAACATTAAAGGTTCGAATTAAACTAACCAAAGTTAAACTCTACTTCTGTAGAAGCTTGCTTTGTCATTACCCTATTTTCTTCGTAATCGCCATACAGCACTGATTCTTTCTCGGTAAAGTGGTCAAAGCTGTCATAGCAATTCATACCTCCTTGCTGTAATTCAGAGGATAAAGTATCAGTAGACCAGTCGTTGATATCTCCGATAACAAATAAGTGATGCTTTGCCCGAGTAACGGCCACATTGAGTAAATTAGGTTTCCCATTAACCCATGTTATACCTCCTGCTTTATTACGCACCTTAGACGCTGCAGTACATATAATCACAGTTGAGGCTTCTTTCCCTTGAAAGGTGTGAACTGTACCAATATTATCTTCTGAAAAAGTAGCTAAGCTTTGTTCCTGCTTGCTTTCGCCTAACGCTTCCTGCATCCAGCTATGATTTCCTGATTCGTTTGATCTACTTTTCCACTCTTTCTTCAATACAGCACTCATATTAGAAAATGGTGTAATTATATATACCCCCCCAGCAACCATTTCTGGTTGCTCTTCAACCAAAAACTGAATTACGTCAAGTGCAACTTTCGCTTCTTTTTGATTAGCATATCCCTGCTTATTTATTTCATCAGGTTTTTCCGAAACGTTTATCCAACCACTCTGAATAGCCTTCCACTTAAAAGGCTGACTCGCTAGAACCATGCGGTTGTCGTACGCAATTTTATTTGCCACTGAAAACATAGGCTCGTTGCATCGTCTATGCACTAATAGAGGAATACCCACTTTTCGCTCACCTATTTTTGCAATGTATTGCCCTGCATTATCACCAAGGGACTGAGCAGAGCTAGCACTAACCATGTAATCATCTCCCCATTGGCGAGCGGTATCTTTTTTAGAAATAGGAAGAAAATCCGCTGCTATAGCTAAGTCAATCGAAGGTGGCATTGTTACTACTGGCTCAAGCTGGATAGGATCTCCAACAAAAATAGTTTGCCTACTTCTCTGTAAAAGGCCTGCCACATGATAGTTAACAGCCTGACCCGCTTCATCGATCATTGATAAACCAAACCCACCTGTTTTTTGCATTAACTTAAACTGATTCTCTACTGAAGAAAGTGAAGTACTGATCACAGGAAAAAACAAAAACAATAATGACCATAACTGCTGATGCTCAGGAATAGCTTCTTTAGTTTCTAGTCGACCATCAATAAGTTGACCAAGATTCCCCCAGTGCTTTTTAAACTGACTTGCTCCTTGCTCAAGAATCGCTTCATTCAATGCCATAGCATAAATAAATAATTCACTTCTACAACGGTTTAGCTCTTCACTTCCTAAAGGTGATTGTTGTTGCAATCTTTTTTCTGCTTCTTCGAAAGGTTCGTCACTTCTTTTCGAATAAGCCTTTGTACCAATTAAGTGTCTATCATGATCAAACACCCATTCTTTAGACGATCTATCAGCTAACTTTTTTATCTTTGCAAAGGCATTTTCAAAATCACTTTTAGCTGTTTTAAATTTTCGTTCACTATGGTCTTGATGAAGCTTTTTACCAAACCACTGTTTTTTAAAAGAATCTAAAGCTTCTATCACTGCTAGCCATTGTTCATTAGTAAATTTCGCCCAATTAGTTGAAAACGTATCTATTGATAATTCTGACTGTTCTATGCTAATTAACGCGTCTGTAAAAGGTAAGAAAAACTTATTATACTTATTGTTAGCATGACACTTCTTAATATCACTGGCCAACAACATAAGCTTCTCTTGCTCTTGTAATGACTGAACAAAGTTAGCAATAACTTCTTTTGCACTTTCTTTGCCTTTTTTCTTCAAATCTTTCATTAAAGAATCAAGGTGAAAGAAATCACTCACTTTATTAAGATGCGCAGAGAGCGCCTTCAAAAGTGGTTTAAATGCTTTACGGTTTTTTGAATTCCCCAACACTGCACAAAACACCCCCCAGTCACCTTCTGGGGCAACGTTTTTAAAATGCTTGGTTTTGGAGGAGAACGCTTTATAAAGTTTTGATAAGGAAGGTAATTCTTTAGATATATTCTCAACAGCTTTATTATTGCTAGAAGCGACAACCATACTATGTTGCATAATTAAGCGAGTTACTTCTTCATCACTGAACCAGTCATCTTTATCGCTAAGCTCCTTTAATAACAGAGTACGCGAAACAAGTTTGTCAGCAATAATATCTTTTAATAATGTTGTTTTCCCTGTCCCTGGAGGGCCATTGACAGCAACAACAGGGTTATCTCCTGCCTTTTTTGCTGTATTCACAGCAAATGACTGTAGCAAACTAAGGCCAAACTCGGGGTTCTCAGGCCAACGTCCATATATAATGCCATTAGTTAAAGGCCAGAAAAAGTCGCCTTGGTTAACTGCTTCCGGGACTTCGGTTTTATCCTTACGTCCGAGTAAATAAGACCTCAAAGGTAAAGACAAGCCCTTTGTACCCCATTTACTAACGGCTGAAATGGACCTTTCAAGATCATCAACAAAAAATGGACCGAGTTGTTTACTCTCTAACCCATCCGGGTAATAACAAAAACGCCAACGAAATGTAACGGCTCCTGATTTTTTTCCAACTTCAGGTATATCTGAGTTGGAATCATAGCTAGAATCAATTGGTTGGCATTGTTCTATCATAAACTGTCGAGATAATTCATCAGGCCAAAATTGCCCCGCTAACTCTCTGTTTAATAAAAGAATTCTTTTACTCAACTCTGTTGATGTCAGCGGCGTATTTTCATCTTCAGGCAGAAAACCTGAGTGGAGAACTGTTTCTATATTTTCCATTCGAGCTTCTACCCATTCAGACAAGCTCATACTATCAGGGATAGATGAATTGCAGCGACGATATAATGTACGAATAGTTGCCAAGTTAATAATCAGGTCTTCAACTTCTTCTGAACGTGACCATACAATAATCTGCCTATCTTCATCCCAACGAGGTATTAGTGCTTGTCCAACAAGGTATGTACGAGGCGTGTTATAGTTAGGGTGTTTTTCATCATCTTTAGCAATATAGCCTGCGCGATGACATTGAAACATAATCATTAAACGGCTATTTTCAGTTATTTCCAGTTTGCCATCTTTGAACTTGTCTTCGGCTTGTTCTATCCAACTTGTTTTAAACTTATCAGCCGGTTCGCTGATAAGATTCTTTTTATAATCAACAGGACACTCGGGTAAATCAAACAACTCAGCATCTAACCAGTAATTTAGGATACGCTGGCAGCGATCCTTATTTTTATTTTCGTTGATAATTGCATTATCTACTTCCGGGGTAGCTTTTGGTTCTTTATGTCTTACTTTGAAATTATTGATTTTCTTCGCTGAGCTACTAGAAAGTTGGGTCGTTAGAGTTGAGCTACTAGGAGTAAAATCTATAAATGCTTTTTTTCGGCCAAATAGAGCATGTAAAGCGGATTTGAAAATCCCTATCATTTAAATTATTTCCTTATATTTAGTAAGTTGCAGACAAGATTGCTAAAACTTAGTTTTAATATTTATAAGCTTGTTCTTCATTATTATTTATTACTGTTTCCACGGTATCCCCATTCATAATATAGGCGGGCAGTAGAATATCTACGTGGTTATTATTTTAGTTTTTGTATCGTCTAACTCGATGTTAGGTTGTTCATTATTATAAGTCCATAACCAATCTTTAGGTATATCTTGTAACTCACTAATACTACTGTAAATATAGTAGCTTAGCCTGCCGTGTTGAACCATGCTACATAAGGTACCTGAATGAATAATTAGTATATTCAGATTAATTGTCACACCTTATAGATGTAGGCTTTCCGCGCCATTCTATAATTTGATTAAGTGACCAATAACACGCTCGGCTGGGAGTGATAATTCAGCACCTTTTGTGAGTCCTTCGTGATTATAATCATCAGTCACACTGAATAAATGATAGCTTCTATTATTTTTCAGGGATTATTACCTTTTACTAGTTAGCCGTTTGAATGGGTACGGTAATTTAATAAATAAAGAAAACAAAAAACCTAGCAAATGCCAGGTTTTATAGAAAGTTATGGACGTGTACTTAGAGGTACTACTCTATATTCTGGATCTGCTCTCGCATTTGTTCAATTAGTACTTTTAACTCTACAGCTGCAGTAGTAATGTCACTATTGATAGATTTAGATGCTAGCGTGTTAGCTTCACGATTAAATTCTTGCATCATAAAGTCTAAGCGGCGGCCACATGCGCCTCCTTTTTTAAGGATTTTTTTAGTTTCTTTAACGTGAGACTTTAAGCGATCTAACTCTTCAGCCACGTCTTGTTTTTGCGCAAGGTAAATAAGTTCTTGTTCAAGGCGCGATTCGTCAATGTTTGCGGTTAAATCCTCTAGCTTTTGAGCCAGTTTTTCACGCTGCCATTTAGTAATTTCTGGCATGTGCATTTCTACAATTTCTACTTGTTCTAAAATCGCATCAAGACGGGTTGCTATCATTTCTTCAAGGTTTGCACCTTCATCGCCACGCGCCGATTTAAAATCTTCAATTACTTGATCAAGACCAGCTATTAGTGCTGTATTAACGCTATCCATATCAAGCTCTTGTGCTTCCATAACACCAGGCCAACGCAATATATCAACAGGGTTAATATCGCCATTACTTTGTTGTTGAACCCATTTGGCACTATTTATTAGTTGCTCGGCAAGCGCTTGGTTAATTGATAGCTCGCCAACGTGGGCAGGGTTTGCAACAAATTTTAAAAAAACTTCAACTTTACCGCGTTGTAAGTGTTTGCGTAAACGCTCACGAATAACTGGCTCCATGCCACGAAATTGCTCTGGTGCGCGAATAAATGTTTCAAGGTAACGCTGGTTAACAGAACGAACTTCCCAAGTGCCAGTGCCCCAATCGCCTTTTATTTCGCGACGCGCATAAGCTGTCATACTGTGGATCATGGATGATTTCCTAAATTTATAAATACAATATTACGATGATTATATCGTAACACTGCTTAAGCTCTAGGGAAAATTTAAAGCACTGAATGTTTTACATACAGCTATTTATTTAAATCAGCATGGTATCTACACCCACATACACTTATAATGTCGCAAATTCTGAATTAAGGGGATCGTCAATGCGTCCAAGCGAAAGAACACCTAACCAAATTAGACCTGTTACATTTACACGTAATTATACTTTGCATGCTGAAGGTTCAGTACTTGTTGAGTTTGGTAACACCAAAGTACTTTGTACAGCTACAGTTGAATCGGGCGTTCCTCGTTTCATGAAAGGCCAAGGTAAGGGTTGGATCAACGCTGAATACGGTATGTTACCGCGAGCAACGCATACACGTAATGCTCGTGAAGCTGCACGTGGTAAGCAGGGCGGTCGTACTATGGAAATTCAACGCTTAATTGCACGTGCACTTCGTGCGGCTGTTGACTTAAAAGCACTTGGCGAAAACACAATTACTATTGATTGTGATGTTATTCAAGCTGACGGCGGTACACGTACGGCTTCTATAAGTGGTGCCTGTGTTGCACTTGTTGACGCACTAACGCACATGCGTGCAAAAGGTATGATTAATTCAAACCCACTTAAGCATATGATTGCAGCTATTTCAGTTGGTATTTACAAAGGCCAAGCAATTAGCGATTTAGAATACATTGAAGATTCAGCTGCTGAGACTGATATGAATGTAATTTTAACCGAAACAGGTAAAATTATTGAAATTCAAGGTACAGCCGAAGGCGAACCTTTCTCGTTTGATGAGTTAGATGAGTTACTTACTCTAGCTAAACATTCTATCCGCGAAATTATTGACGTACAAAAGCAAGCATTAGCATAAATAGGTAGGCCACTAGATATGAAAGATTATCAAAAAGAGTTTATAGAATTTGCTCTAGAGAAGCAGGTATTAAAATTTGGTGAGTTTACTTTAAAGTCAGGCCGTACAAGTCCGTACTTTTTTAATGCCGGTTTGTTTAATACAGGTCGTGACTTAGCGCGTTTAGGTCGTTTTTATGCATCGGCATTAGAAGATTCAGCAATAGAGTACGATGTATTATTTGGACCTGCCTATAAAGGTATCCCAATAGCGACAACAACAGCTGTTGCATTAGCTGATCACCACAATAAAGATGTACCGTACTGCTTTAACCGCAAAGAGAAAAAAGCACACGGTGAAGGTGGTACATTAGTAGGCTCAGAACTCAATGGCAAAATAATGCTAGTTGATGATGTAATTACCGCAGGTACCGCTATTCGTGAGTCAATGGAAATTATTGCACAAAATGGCGCAGATCTTAGTGGTGTATTAATAGCATTAGATCGCCAAGAAAAAGGTAAAGCCGAGTTATCAGCTATTCAAGAAGTTGAACGCGACTTTAATACCCAAGTAATCTCTATTGTAAAATTAGCAGATCTTATTAGTTACCTTGAAAACCAAGGAACGATGGACGAGCATTTAGCCTCAGTTAAAGCGTACCGTGATCAATACGGCGTAGCATAAATAAAAAGCCTCGCAGTGCGGGGCTTTATTTTGACCTTCATTTATAGAGTTTATTAATGAAAGATGTATTAAAACCAAATGGCTTAGGCCTTAAGCGTGTTTTCAAAGCAAGTTATTGCTCCTACCTTGGCTTTAAAGCTGCATTTAAAGAAGAAGCAGCATTTAGACAAGAACTACTCCTAAGCCTTATATTATTCCCTATCTCATTTTGGCTTGCCTCATCACTATTACATTGGGCAGTTCTAGTAAGCTCATTGCTTATTATACTAATAGTTGAATTACTAAATTCTGCCATAGAGGCATTAACAGATCGGGTAAGTACAGAATTACATGTATTGTCAGGTAGAGCTAAAGATATGGGATCTGCAGCCGTAACACTTTCATTAACGATCGTGTTGATCATCTGGGGTATAAGCCTTTATATGAAGATCGCTTAACTCTATTTTTAATATAAGGTGAGTTAAAACGCGTTTAGTTGTTAATAATTTGCTAGTTATGTTCTGTTTTTAGGCTGTTTAGCTCAAATACTCAGCGAACAGCACATTATTTCAAGTTTTATTCAAAAAAGGGTTGATCTGTTTTCGGATCTCCCTATAATGCGACCCCACTGAGACGGGAAACGCCAACGCATAGCGAAGCACGAACTACTCAGGGTGTTAAGTAAAACTTAGTGTTGATAAATATAACGTTTACCAAAATTAAGTGTTGACAAAAAAATAGGAAAGCGTAATATGCGCAGCCCTAGCGAGATAAAGTTTAACTTTAACCGCAACGTTCTTTAACAATATAAAGCAATCATCTGTGTGGGCACTCGTACAGA
>NZ_JACJEM010000065.1:0-22612 GCF_014164085.1 Pseudoalteromonas sp. SG45-5
AATACGGAATATTCTGGCGTATGGATGCCATATGCCTTAACTAAAAAATATCCTTCAGCCGCAAAAACACTAGCATGGCAGTATTTATTTCCCTCTCATATATTAAGTTCAGATCCTCAAAGTGGTGAAATAAGACGACATCATTTTCATCACTCTTGTATTAGAAAAGAGGTTAAAAAAGCCGTCCAAAAATCAGGGTTAACAAAAATAATAACACCTCATACATTAAGACACTCTTTTGCTACTCATTTACTGCAAAATGGCGCCGATATAAGAACCATTCAAGCTCAGCTTGGCCATTCTGACGTTAAAACTACACAAATATATACCCATGTACTACAACAAGGTGCTAATGGTGTTATTAGCCCTTTTTCAAGATTATAAACGTCCCTCTCTAATGTTCTACTCATACATATTCGCTTTAAGACCAACACCGCTATCTATCTCTACTTTAAAAAACACATAAAAAAGCCCCGCTTAATATTACTCAAGCAGGACTCCACACTAATTTTGTATCAATAAAAGCGCCGATACTGCGGGCGCTTTGCATTATTGAATTAAATTTACAGCTTACTGATTAACTACGCTTTTAAGCGGATTAATCGGCTGTGCGTTGTCGTCTAGGATGTTCATATCGAAATCGAACTCATCTACACGAATCGCTTTTTCACGCTTGATGTTGTAATCAATTAACTGAACATGTTCAGCTTGCGTGATTACGTTTGCCGCTAGTGCGTTATCAAGCGTAATGTTAAAGCGTGCGCCTGCTTTAATCGTTTTAGCACGCAGTGCTTTTTTAACTTTCGATAATTCAACCAATGATGCCATTTTAGCTTTGTAAGCTTGCTCATTGATATGATGGCCATCGCCCTCAACTGGCTTAACTAAATGCGTGATTTGCGCTTTAAATGCGGTATCAAGCTGTGCTTGCTTAGCTAGTTCGCGAATTAAATCATCACTAATTTTTGGCATTTTAGTTGAGTAGTTCATTGTAATAAAACGAATAAACTTACGAGTGCCACTTGCAGGGAAGTTATCTAAAAACTTATGTAATGCTTCTTCTGCACTTTGCAGAGCAAAACGAGTCGCGTAATGGAAGTACGGCGCAGCTTGCTCACGGTCACTACTTGCTACTTTTTGCTCATAATATTTAATTGATGCCATAGCTGCGTACAAGAAGCTCATTACATCGCCTAAACGTGCCGATAGCATTTCTGCTTGTTTTAACTTACCGCCAAGTACTAATAACGAAAAGTCAGCGTACACTGCAAGCTTTGCAGATAGTTTATGAACTGCTTTTTCGTAGTCGCGTACTTCTGGCAATTCAGAGTTAGCACTTGCTGTAAATGGTAAAACACCAAGGCGGAAAGCACGTAAGCTGTTTGCTGTGCTGTAGCCAATTGTTTTACGTAAAATGCCGTTAAATTCTTTATCGGCGCCTTTGTCTTCGCTATGAATTGACTCAACCATAGATTGTAAATATGGGTGACAACGCATAACACCTTGACCAAAAATCATTAGGTTACGAGTAAGAATGTTCGCGCCTTCTACCGTAATGGCAATCGGTTGTGCAACATAACCACTTGCTAAGGTATTTTGTGGACCGTTTTGAATCGCTTTACCTGCTTGAATATCCATTGCTGAATCAAGTACGTCGCGACCAAGCTCTGTCATGTGGTATTTAGCGATTGCGGTTACTACTGATGGTTTTAAGCCCATGCCTAAGCCTTCAGTTGTAAGTACGCGCATTGCTTCTTGTAGGTATGTTTTACCTGCAATGTCAGCTAGTTTTTCTTGAATACCTTCAAATTGACCAATCGCTAAACCAAACTGTTCACGCACTGCTGCGTATTCAGACGCTGATTTAAATGCAACTTGTGCTGTACTCACACCTAGTGCAGGTAATGAAATACCACGGCCAGCACCTAAACAGCTAACCAGCATTTGCCAACCACGACCAATATTTTTCTGTCCACCAATAACAAAGTCCATTGGTACAAATACTTTGTTACCACGTGTAGTACCGTTGTAAAAACGGATACCCATTGGATCATGGCGATTACCAAGCTCTACACCTGGATGCTCTTTTGGAATAAGTGCACAAGTAATACCTAGGTTTTCTTTACCACCTAGTAAACCATTTGGATCAACTACTTTAAATGCTAAACCAAGTACGGTAGCAATAGGTGCAAGCGTAATGTAGCGCTTGTCCCATGTGATTTCTAAACCAAGCACTTCTTTGCCGTTATACATACCTTTAGTAACAGTACCCACATCTGGAATACCGCCTGCATCAGAACCCGCTTCTGGGCTTGTTAATGCAAAACATGGAATGTCTGTGCCATTTGCTAGACGTGGTAGGTAATGTTCTTGTTGTTCTTGCGTACCAAAATGAAGTAGTAACTCACCTGGGCCTAACGAGTTAGGTACCATTACAGTTACCGCTACCGCTGAGCTTTTAGTAGCAATTGTGCCTACAATAGTAGAGTTTGCATAAGGGCTAAACTCTAAACCACCAAACGATTTAGGAATGATAAGCGAGAAAAAACGCTCTTTTTTCAAAAATTCTAGAATGTCATTTGGTAAATGAATCCCATTTTGAATCACTGAATCGTCAATCATGCCCAATAACTCTTTTACTGGACCGTCTAAGAACGCTTGCTCGTCTGCGCTTAGTTTAGCTGCAGGTACGTCGCGTAATGCGCTGAAATCAGGTTTACCTTGGTAAATAGACCCTTCAAGCCATACATCACCTGCGTCTAGCGCTTCTTGTTCAGTGATAGAAATACTTGGCAATACTTTTTTTAATTTTGTACGTAAACTCATGATTGAACTCATCCGACCAGCTAAATAATAACTACATTACGTCATAAAAAATCGTTTAGATCAATTACTCTATTCAATTAATTAACAGTTTTTTTCAATTTATTTTCTTTACCTGAACGTAAACTGTTGAAACACAAAGGCTTACAGTTGTACGCTGAAAATAACTGTTTTTATTAAAATGACGAATAAAACAGCTAATAAACCTGAACTCTGGATAATAAATCTATCTCTAGCAGCTATTTTCAGTGCTAACTGCGTTGAATTCACTTGCAATAGGCCAGCTATTGACGCGTAAATTCGCCTTGTTCTCATTGAAAATCTCTGGCTAGAGAAAATAAATTTAAATATCACCATGATTCAATATGTTAGTAAATCTCTTAACCAGAGTTCAGGTTAATAAATAAAAATACGATTTTATAGAATGAAAAGAGCATAAAAAAGACATAAAAAAACGCAACATAGTAATGCTGCGTTTTTAAAAAATAGCCCTAGTATTTATGGCGCTACGTGTACAACCTGTTTGCCGGTAAAACCACCCGCCAATTGCTTATTAAGCGCATCAGACACCGCCTGTGCATTAAATTCAACGGCGGTCAGTGTCGGCGTTTTAATATCGCCATTACACGCACCTTCTAGCAGTAAGTTACCCATAAAGCTTAAACGCTGTTGCGCACACAAGCTATTAGCAAGCCATGCACCGCCCAGCGATACCACGCTAATGTTAGGCGCCCTACGATACATAAGCTCCTGATCAAAACAGGGTAATGGGTTTAAACATGCAATTTTGCCACAAAAACGCATTAGCTCAATATTTCGAGCTGTTGACTCTCCACCAATGGTGTCGATTACTGCGTCAAAACCTTGTGGACCAAGTTCTTTGCGAATTTTTTCACACAACTTTTTATCGTTGTAATCAAAAACCATGTCTGCACCAAGCTGTTTAACCAATTTATGGTTTCGCTTTGATGCGGTTGCAAATACATCTGCTCCGCGCTGCTTAGCATACTGAATAGCAAACTGCCCTACGGCCCCAGCTCCCCCTTCAATAAGTATGGTATCGCCTTCGCTAATACTCAGTTTATCTAAGCTAATAAGTGCAGCCATACCAGCACACGGTAAAATAGCAGCCACAGCTGGGTTTAATCCTGCAGGCAAAACCGACACCGCATAATTAGGCACTTTTGTGTATTCACTGAGCACACCTTGGTCGCCAACACTTGCGTGCCACATTACCCGCTCGCCTACATTGGGAAAAATACCTTTGCTGGCTTTTACCACCACACCTACAGCATCAAGCCCTAAAATATGAGGATATTGCCATTTACAAAAGCCCGATTTAGCAAACTGCCCATCAACGGGGTTTAAGCCAACGTACTCTACTTTTATAAGTAATTCGTTATCTGCACACTCTGGTACAGGTAACTCAACGTCAGCTAAATTGATTTGCTCATTAGGCTCTGGCAATACAATGGCACGCATAGTAAGCGGTACGGTGTATTCATGTAAAACATCAGTACTGGGCATCAATATAACTCTACTTCTTAGTGTTGCTTAAAGCATAACTCCATCGCCCGTTAAATGACTGATAGGCATTAACCTTAGCAAGTAGCGATGAAATTGTGGAATCGACAGCGTTTTCTTGCGCTATTAAAACATCCTGACGTGCATCTAACAACTCAAGATAAGGAATTTGCCCTTCTTCGTACATTGCTTGAGCTTGTAAGAATGCTTTATTTGCGAAGCTATAACGCTCATCAGCAAAGCGTTTTTGTTGTGCTTGATTGGTTAAAAGCTGCAGCGAAAGTTCACTTTCGTTCACGGCTTTAAGCACTACTTGTTGATAGTCGCTGTACGCCGCTTTACTTAAAAACTGTTGTGCATCGCGTTGTGCTAAAAGTGCAGGATAACTCAGTAGCGACCACTTAATTTGTGGTGTTACTTGCCATTGCTGTTGAGTATCGCTAAAGCCATTACTACCAAGACTCACAACGCCTGCAAAGCCACTTAAACTAATATCTGGTAAAAGTGCTTTGCTTGCTGCAACACTTAAACTATTCGCTTGGCTAAAGTCGTAAAGTGCTCGGCTAATATCAGGCCTTAGTGCAATTGCGTTATTTGGCTCATTAAAAGCTACCTCAAACTGATGCTCTAAAATAGCCCGTTCATTATTTAATTCAACGTGCTGCGTTAACCGTCCAGTAAGCACAGCAAGCGTAGATAAGTCGCGATACTTTGCATATTCAAAAGCAGGCACAAGTGCTTGTTGCTGCCTAAGCTGCGCCATTGTACGATTTAAATCAAGTTCGCTTGCAACACCTTCATCAACGCGAGCTTGTAGCACCTCAATACTTTGCTCAAGCGCCTCTATTTGCAGCGCTACAATATGCTGTTTTTCAACATTACCTTGATAGCTAACAAAGCCTTTAACAACCGCCGATACGACTTCAATTTGTAGTAAACGGACTTGCTCTGCTTGGCTCATGGCCGATGCATTTGCTGCATCAACCAACGCCGTAATACGCCCAAATAAATCAAGCTGCCAATCAAGTGCTAAATTAGCACTCGATTGGCGGCTGTTTACATCGCCTAAACCACTGCGTTTAGCACCAATTTCTACGCCACCTTGCGGCAGGTATTGTGCTTTTTGCTCACCTAATCGTGCTAACGCACTTTTAAGTGTTAACTGGCTTGTTTGTAAATCATGATTATTTGCAAGCGCTTGGGTGACTAACAAGTCTAATTGGCTTGATCCAAGCCCTTTCCACCAGCTCGTTTCGTCAGCACCATTAAGTTGCTCTGCAACCGCCGCCTTTGCAACAAACTCATTAATTGCGTTTTGCTCACTGAGCGTATCTATTTTGCTCGCACAGCCAGATAAAAACGCAGCCACTACTACAGCACTTATTGTTAAGCGTGTTTTTAGCGCTTTATGTACTAATTTAGTCATGTGGTAACTCCTGCGCTTTTTCTTTTTTATTGACAACAAACATATAAAATACTGGGGTAAACAATAAGCCAAAAATGGTTACACCAATCATGCCTGAGAACACCGCATTCCCCATTGCATGGCGCATTTCGGCTCCAGCTCCGGTTGCCAACACAAGCGGTATAACACCAGCTGTAAACGCAATTGAGGTCATTAATATTGGACGTAAACGCATACGACATGCCGCTAATATCGCATCCATATGAGATAAACCGGTATCGTTTTTATCTTTTGCAAATTCAACCATCAGAATCGCATTTTTAGATGCCAAGGCTACCAATACTATTAACGCTATTTGCGTAAATATATTGTTATCTGAGCCTACAAACCACACACCAAGTAACGCTGAAAATATGGTCATTGGTACGATTAAAATAATAGCTAATGGTAAACGCAAGCTTTCATACTGAGCAGCAAGCACCATAAATACAAGTAGCACTACCAATGGGAATACATACACCATAGTGTTACCCGCAAGTACTTGTTGGTAAGTCACTTCTGTCCACTCGTATTCAATGCCGCTTGGCAAGTTATCAGCAAGTATTGCTTCAATAGCCAGTTGTGCTTGATCAGAGCTGTAACCTGGCGCTGGGCTGCCGTTAAGCTCTGCACTTGGATACCCGTTGTAATGCATTACACGGTCAGGGCCAATTGTTGGTGTAACCGTTAATACTGAGCCTAATGGCACCATGTTACCCGCGCGGTTTCTTACTTTTAAATTAAGAATTTGATCTGGGTCTAAACGATAATCAGCATCTGCTTGCGCATTGACCTGATACGTACGACCAAACAAGTTAAAGTCATTCACATACACCGAGCCTAAATAAATTTGCAGTGCATTAAACACTTCATCTAGAGGGATACCTTGAATAAGCGCTTGCTCGCGATCAACATCTATATCCATTTGTGGCACTTGAATACGAAAACTTGAGTAAAGCCCCATTAACGCTGGATCTTGTTGTGCTTTACCTATAACCGTTTGCAGGCTATTGAATAACGCTTCGAATCCTTTGTTTGATCTGTCTTCAATTTGTAACTTAAAGCCACCCGTTGTGCCTAGGCCTTGAATTGGCGGCGGCGGGAATACCGCGACAAATGCTTCATCAATTGCGGCAAAACGTTGGTTTAACTGCGCAGCAATCGCCATCGCCGATTTACTTGGATCGGCACGGTCTTCGAATGCGTCTAAAGGCGTAAAAACAATACCGCTGTTAGGGCTATTGGTAAAACCATTTACCGACAAACCAGGAAAAGCAACCGTATTTGCAACGCCCGGAACATCTAAGGCTATTTGTTGCATTTGTCTTATTACATCTTCCGTGCGGTCAAGGCTAGCTGCATCAGGTAATTGTGCAATTGCTACTAAATATTGCTTATCTTGCTGTGGAATAAAGCCACCAGGTACGGTATCAAACAACTTAATAGTACCGCCAACGAGTGCGACATACGCCACCATTACAATCATGCTTAAGCGAATTAGCTTTTTAACTAGTTTTTCATACCCTTTTGCACCACGGTCAAATACGCGGTTGAATGGTTGAAACAACCAACGACCAAATAATTTATTTAATAAACGTGTAAATGCATCTGGCTTTGCATCGTGCGATTTTAACAATAACGCGGCTAATGCAGGCGAAAGCGTCAAAGAATTAAAAGCAGAAATGACGGTTGAAATGGTAATTGTTAACGCAAATTGCTTGTAAAATTGACCCGATAAACCGGTAATAAATGCGGTTGGAATAAACACCGCGCAAAGCACAAGTGCAATCGCAATAATAGGCCCCGTTACTTCACTCATTGCAACACGTGTTGCTTCAAGAGGCGACAAGCCTTGCTCTATATTACGTTCAACATTTTCAACAACAACAATCGCATCATCGACAACAATACCTATAGCCAGTACTAAGCCAAATAACGATAAAGTATTAATCGATACACCCAACCACTGCATCACTGCAAACGTACCAATGAGTGAAATAGGCACCGCAATAAGTGGAATTATAGACGCACGCCATGTTTGTAGAAATACAATAACGACAATAACAACCAGTACAATGGCTTCAATCAACGTTGTAATTACAGCGTCAATAGAGCCGCGTACAAATACGGTTGGATCGTAAACAATGTCGTATTTAACCCCTTCAGGGAAGTCTTTTGATAAACGTGCCATGGTTTCGCGCACTTGATCAGACAGCTCAATCGCATTAGAACCTGGGCGTTGAAATATAGGCATGGCCAATGCCGGCTGAGTGTCTAGCTCTGCGCGAAGTGAGTAAGTATCTTGCCCTAATTCAACGCGTGCAATATCAGATAAACGTGTTAATTGCCCCTCATCACCCACTTTAATAATAACGTGTTCAAACTCTTCAATGCTGTTTAAACGCCCTTTTACATTTAACAGTATTTGAAATTGACTGTCGTTTGATATCGGCTGAGCGCCTAAGCTACCTGCCGCAACTTGTTGGTTTTGCGAACGAAGTGCAGTAACAACGTCGGTTGCTGTTAATTCACGTGCCGCGAGTGCATCAGGGTTTAACCATACACGCATTGAGTATTTACCAGCACCAAATAGGCGAATATCGCCTACACCAGGTAGTCGTGCAATTTCATCTTTAATATACAAGTCGGCATAATTAGATAAATACGCGGTATCATGTGTTTTTTCTGGCGAATATAAATGCACCACCATGGTTAAATCGGGCGATGATTTTTCGGCAACAACACCTAAGCGCTGCACCTCTTGCGGCAAACGCGGTAATGCGCTATTTACACGGTTTTGTACTTGTACTTGAGCACGGTCTAAATCTGTGCCTAGTGCAAACGTCACCGTAAGGGTCATGCGTCCATCACTGGTTGCTTGTGAAAACATATACAACATGTTTTCAGTGCCGTTAATTTCTTGTTCAAGTGGTGTTGCGACCGTTTGCGCAATAACGGTTGGGTTAGCGCCTGGGTAACTCGCTGTGACAACCACTGTTGGTGGCACCACTTCAGGGTATTCACTTACCGGAAGCTGAAATAAAGAAATACCACCGGCAATTAAAATAACTAAAGACAACATAGCCGCAAATATCGGCCGTTGAATAAAAAAGTGTGAAAATTTCATCAATAAACCTTATTGCTTAGCCACTAAACGTGATTCGTCATTAGAAAGAGTGAATGCAACATCACTGCTGTCTATTGTTACTGTATTTGGCTTAATTGGCATGCCAGGGCCTACACGAGCAGGACCATTTACGGCAATGACATCACCCTGTGAAAGACCTGATGTTACTGCGCGAAGCGAACCATAACGCTCACCCACAGTGACTAATTTGTACTTAAGCACGTTATTTTCGCCAACGGTTAATACAAAGCGATTTTTTAAATCGGTGCCAATGGCTCTATCTGGCACAATAACTTGCTCAGAGATTGAGTTAGCGGCCAATTTAATGCGTGCAAATGAACCCGAGCGAAGCTGGTTGTTATCTTCATCAAACACAGCGCGCACACGCAAAGTGCCTGTAGAGGCATTGATTTGGTTATCAATAAAATTGATGTGCCCTTTGTATGCAAAATCGTTTTGCCCTACTTTTTGCATAACAACAGGTTGACGGCTAGCAGCTGTTACATTACTAAAAGCACTATTCCAAGTGCGCTCATCAATATCAAAGTACGCATACATTTGCTCGTTTGAGACAATACTTGTTAATACGCTTTGGCCCGCAATAATATTGTTGCCTTTAGTAATATTTGCGCGCGAAATAACCCCATCAATTGGCGATACAATTGACGTAAACTCTAAATCAAGTTCAGCTGCTGTAAGCTGTGCTTGCAAAGCAGCAAGCTGCGCTTCACGTTGGCGCAAAACAGAGGTTCGAGATTCAGCCTGCTCAGTAGAGATTGCTTTACGCTGCGTTAAACGCACTGCTCGTTTAGCTTCACTTTTTGCTTGTTCTAACGCAGCTTGTGCACTGTTAATTTGCGCATCAAGGCTTGCAACAACCGCTGCAAATGGACGGTCGTCTAACTTAAATAATAAGTCACCTTTTTTAACATTGTCGCCTTCATTAAATGCAATACGCTCAATGACACCTGATACGCGTGGCATTAACGCGACTTCTTGAGGAGACTCTAAGCGCGTTGTATAGGTGTGCCAGCTTTGTACTGGTTTAACTAATACCGCTGCAACATCGATTGGTTGAAGATGCTGTGCTTGAGTCGAAGGTGCTGTGCTTTCATCGGCACAACCTGCAAGTGTTAGTAATGCGCCAGCGAGTGCAGCAGCAATTAAATGTTTTTTCATGAAGACGCTCCTTTTTTAATTAGCTTTGCATAGTACGGATTAAACCTGCGGACAAAAACCATAGATTTTTAAATTCATTAATGCCAAAATGGCATCAATAACGTAGCAAAGGTGTAATTATGGATACAACCAGTCGGCTTTTAATGCTGCTTGAAGTAGTTGAACAAGGCTCTTTTGCCAAGGCAGCTGAAATTCGTAACATTGACCGCTCTGTTATCTCTAAACAAATCAGTCGATTAGAAGATGAGCTCGGTGTTAGGTTATTAAACAGAACAACTCGTTCTTTTTCGTTAACCGCTGCTGGCGCAGAAATGATAAAAAAGGCAGCTGAACTTAGAGAATTACTTGGCGATACAATTCGTATGGCTGAGAATTACCATTTAGAACCCCGAGGCGTATTAAAAATAACCTCATCTACGTTAATAGGTCGGCGCTATTTACAGCCCGTACTTAATGACTTTCAAAAACGTTTTCCACAAGTTGAAGTAGAGCTACGTTTGGACGATCGTTTAGTTGATATTGTCTCTGAGGGGTTCGATTTAGCATTTAGAGTGGGAGAGCCAAAAGATTCATCTCTAATTGCACGTAAAATTGCGCGTAATCGTTTACTCATTGTTGCCGCTCCCGAGTTTATCAGCACTTATGGCATGCCATCCAGTATGGAAGAATTGGCCGAATTACCCGCCGCAAGTTATGCCAGTAATACGATGAGGGTTGAAACAGTTGATTATTACAACAGCTCGGGTGAACCATGTGAGCAAAAAATAAAAAGTGTATATCGCGCTAACGATGCCGAAGCACTGCTCATGAAAGCCATATCTGGCACAGCGTATTTTGTAGCGCCGGCATTTATAATCGGTGACGAAATTACCGACGGTAAATTAATACCTTTACTTACTGATGTAAAACTCATGGATTACAGCGCAATGTATGCTGTTTATCCGCACAGAGATTTACCAGTAAGAACACGTTTATTTTTTGATGCTGTGCGCGAATACTTAGGAAAAGACAAGCCTATTTGGGAAAATAGAATTCCTAATTTTGAGCAAATGTATTAAACAGGTTCTAATTCAATTTTTTGATGTGTGCTTGACTTAGCATATACTTTATTACGTCCAAAGCGTTTTGCTTTATAAAGTTGTTTATCGGCTTCTTTAGCAAACTCTTCGAGTGATTGATCCTGTTGATAAGAAGCAACCCCTACACTAATAGTGATATTTACTTTTTCACCTTCTATATCAATCACTGTATTCTCTATGACAGATCTTAATTTTTCAGCAGAATTTAACGCATCATCGGCATTGTTAAATGAGCTAATAAGTGCAAATTCTTCCCCACCCACTCTAAATACATACCCTTTGGCTAACGTAATTCTTAATAACGTTGCAACTTCAATAAGCACTTTGTCACCTACGTCGTGACCATATTTGTCGTTTACCTGCTTGAAGTAATCTAAATCTAATAAAAATAAGTACAGCTGAGATTTATCTGTTAATTCAACCTCAAAATAATGGTTCATAGAAAGTCGATTACCAGCACCCGTTAATGGGTCTAACAAGGCTAAACTTTTCAAGCGTTTAGAGGATAGTGCCCTGCTACCTTCAAAAGCATGAGAAACAGCCCAAATACTTACGTAAACAAACAGTAAATTAAGACCAAAATTTAACGGTAAAAAAGGAAATAACGAGGCTTTATTTACTAAGATAAATACCTGTAAAAAAAGTAATGTTGCAGAAAAAATGATCCCAAAGCGCTTACCTAGCAACAGGTAATACAAAACGGGCAATGCGAATGACCAAATAAACAAACCATTTTTTATTAAAGCTAAATAGTTACCTAACACAATGACTAACGTAACTAATGCACACATAATAAGCGATTGGCGTAGTTGCAACGCATGTTTGTTTAAACGAACAAATGTGTGTACACAGTAAGCACACAGTCCCAACTCTAAATAGCCCAGTACCGCAAAATTATTAATGAGTAAATTAAACCCAGCAAAAATTAGCGATACACAACCAAAACATAAGCACATCCATCTTAAGACGTTCCTTCTTAATGCCTTAGTACTATTAAGAGCAGTAATATCCATTCAAACAACTTAATAAAAAAATAAAAATTCAGTTTAACGTGAAAAATTGAGATGACAAGCAGTGTACCTATAACAACGGTGCCTCATACGTCAAAAACACGATAGTGGCCATCTTTACTAATAATAAAACCTATCATAAATTTTTGTTGCTGGATTTGAAACGCTTAATCATTTCTAAGTTCATTAATTGTCTGCATTAAATCGTCAAAATGTTCATTAGCGCTTTTTCGTTGTTGCTTAGAAAGTGTGTTATTTAAGTCAATAAGTAAATTTATATAGAGTACTAAATTATTTTCATTCTTAGCTTTTAACTCATCACCAATAAATGCATCGCGATCGGTAATGATTATCTCAAGCTGTGTAGCAAATTGCTGTTCATCAAGTTGTAAGTTGGAAAACGTTTGCTCAAGTGCACGTAAGCGATCCCGTTTATAATCTTGCCATAGTAAAAATGTATTAATATGTTGCTCGTTAGCGGCTTTTATTAATCGCACTTGCTCAGGAGTGAGTTTGTTTAGCCATTGTTTAAAGTAATCAAACTGTTTGTCTAAACGCATGTCTTTATGTTCTTGCAAGCTGAGTTCATTGTGCTCTTTTAACTCATCATTTATATCGGCGGTTATATTATCAATAAGTTCTTTACGCTGTTTTGATGTAAGCGTTTTAGCTAACGTGATCAGAGGTTGGCTTGCATAATCAAGCAGATTTCCCCAATGACCTTTAGCAAGCGTGATTTGTTTAGTCAGCTCCTCTTTATTTAACTGTGAATTAAACATCGCTTGTAAATTTGTTAGATCTTGTTTGTATTTGAGCAGTTCAGTTTGTCTGTGCCAATTTCGCGTATTTTCAATAATTTGTTTGAGCTGTTTGGCCTGACTTTTATTTAAATCAATGTAGTCGTCTACCCAAAAAGACGAAAGCCAAGGCAAGTTATTGTAAGCAAAAGAAGTTGAGCAAGCGCTAAGTAGCAACATACTCAGCACTGTAATAATCTTCGCTATTTTTTTTATTATAATTTTACTAAACATTGTAACGCCACCTCACTACTTTAATAATATATAAACACACAACCTTTTTGATAATAGTTATCATTTAGTATTGACATGCACATTAATCTAATTAATAATCGTTCGCATAAACACAGTGTAACGACCTCAGTGCCAAGGGCGTGTAGACCTTTCGTGATTGATTTTGCAGCAGACTGTTTGGTTTTTAGGCAAGGCAGAGCCTATGTAGTGTGGTTATTCCCCATAAATAGGTGATAACGCAGCATAAATGCCAAACATGCGCTGCCCTTTGAGCTCGATCTAGGGACGATTAACTCTTTGTTGCTCGGTTTTTACTTAGCCCGCTAGGTTACAAACCTCGCGCCGCGATTAAATCGTCTCTAGATTGAACAAATTTCAATCCACAAAGGTCAACACGCCCTAGGGAAGAAATTACAGCAAGGATGCTGATATTTAATTAAGAAGACTGTGCCGCTTCGTATCTATTACTTACTCGACCCAAGTAGTAAATACCTAAGATCACAATTACTTGCTACATTGCTCATATTAGTGACGGTTGATATGACTCAAAAAAGCCCTAACGGGCTTTTTTTATTTCTTTAAATTTTCTGTGATATCTGTATCTTACACTTCTTCAGTGCAAAAAAACTTATTTTGACCTATAAAATATTATACATGTAGACGAAAAGTGCATTGTCTTGCCTTTACATTTAAGCCGGTGTAAACAGGACAATAGGCATTGTTTTTTGCAACCACATGTAAACGTTTTAATCACTCATTTATACTGACCGACTTAAAGATAGGATCTACTTAACGATAAGATTATGGCACTATCAACAAGGCAAAAATTTTACGATATTATTGGGTGCTTTAATTCGTCAGATTGTTCAAATACTTATGCCAATTGATATTAGTGCACCATGATAATGAATTTACGTTTAGTTATGCCGATGGCATTAAATTGGTATCGATACATATTGCAACTATCACTAATTGGAGACATTACTATGTCACAGTTTAATTTAAAACCATTAATACTTGCTGGCGTTTTATTTGCAAGCCCTTTTGCCCATGCAACATTAGAAGAGGGCATTATAGCCGCTAACGAAGGTCGATTTGAATACGCATTAAAAGAGTTTGAATACCTAGCCGACAAAGGTTTTGCACCTGGCATATACGAACTTGGGAAATTATATGAAGGTGGCTTTGGCGTAGTACGCGACTACCATAAAGCCGCGCAGCTTTATCAACAGGGTGTTAAAAAGAATCATGTCGATTCTATGTTCGCATTAGCTGTACTTTACGATGAAGGTAAAGGTGTTAAGCTCGATAAGCAAATGGCTTTGAGCCTATTTGAAAAAGCAGCAAATAAAAACTTACCCGCAGCACAATTTAACCTAGGTGTTATGTACGCAAACGGGGATGGCGTTAGTCACGATTTTGAACTTGCAAAGAAATGGTACGAAAAAGCGGCCGCAAATAACTATTCCCTCGCGCAATTCAACTTAGCACTCATGTATTTTGAAGGCTTAGGTATGCCTAAAGATCTCGAAAAGTCATACATTTGGAACACTATTGCTGAGTACAACGGTAATATGCAAGCAAGCCATAGCCGCAAACTCGATGAGCGTAAAATGCTCCCTAAAGAAGTTGAAGAAGCGAAAGAAAAAGCAGACGCTATATATGCAAGAATTTTAGCGGGTACTTATGCAGGCGAAGGCCGCTTATTTTAACCGACTTTAAAATAATAAAAGCTGAACTGAGCGATTTAGTAGCCGCTAATCGTTCAGCTTTTTTATTTTCTAGATTTTACCAATTCGCAATAATGCTTAACCTGCACTCTGGTTATTTAATATATAACCACTTAAGCAATTTGATCAGTAACTTACTTTGCTTAAGTAACATGCCAACCCGTGGATTAAAAGAACCAGAAACTAATGTGTTTTTAGCATGGCTAAAGGTTAAAAAACCTTCTTTACCGTGGTAATGCCCCATACCTGAGTGCCCAACACCGCCAAACGGTACATCATCTGCCGTAACTTGCACTAGCGTATCATTGACAGCAACTGTCCCGCTGAGTGTTTGCTTAATAATATAGTCTTGAGCGCGTTTATCTTGCCCTAAAATATAAAGTGCTAATGGATGGTGATGTTGTTTAATGTAATCAATTGCCTCACTGAGTTTGTTATAACTCATTATTGGCAATATAGGACCAAATAACTCATCTTGCATTAGCTGCATTTCGTCTGTGACTTGAGTAACTATATGTAGCCCCATACGATGCTTTTCTGCATCTTGCTGATTTTGCTCAAGCGGTTTTACAATAGTTGCACCGAGTTCTTGTGCTTGCGCTAAATAGCCCGCTAAACGTTTGTAATGTGCATCGCTAATAATCGATGTTAAGTTTTTACCTTCAACACCGTCTTTAAAATGCTTTTTATAAAGCTCGCATAATTGCTGAATAAGCTGATGCTCAAGCTCTTTAGGGACAAATACATAATCGGGCGCAACACAAATTTGCCCTGCATTAGCCATTTTTCCAAATAACAATGCCTGTGCTGCTTTTTGAATATCAGCGTGCTCGGTAATGATCACTGGAGACTTACCACCAAGCTCAAGCGTAACAGGCGTTAAATTACGACTTGCTGAGGCCATTACTAATTTACCAACCGTTGTCGAGCCAGTGAATAGTAAATGAGCAAACGGGAGTGATGAAAATTCGCTTGCTACATCGCTCCCCCCTTGAATTACTTTACAATGCTCTTGCATTTCATCACTAAATAGTTTTTCAAGAACAACATTTGTATGCGGGGTAAACTCACTTAGCTTTAACATCACCCTATTACCTGCGGCAATAGCGGTAATAACAGGTACTATGGCCAATTGTATAGGGTAGTTCCACGGCGCTATAACTCCAACGACCCCTTTAGGTTGATAAGTTACACTCACTTTAGAGGGCCATAAACTTAAACCCACGGCACGATTACTTGGCTTTGACCATTTTGGTAACTTTTTTATTATATGAGCAAGACCTTGCACTGTTGGCAAAATATCACCAAGCAACGTATCAAATGCAGTTCTATAACCAAAGTCTTTTGAAACCGCATCAACGAGCTCTTCTTCAAGCTCGACAACGCGTGCACGTAGCTTTTTTAAAATCGTAATGCGTTTATTTATAGATAAATAGGGTGTCTCTAAAAAAGCATTTTGTAAGCCATTAAACTGGGCTAATAAAGAAATCGTTTGTGGTGTATCTGTTGTCAAAATAGATTGCTCGATTTTTAAAGTTATTAGCGACTATAACCTTGTTCTGTTTTTCGAGCAATAACACTAATTTTATTTAAAGCACTCCTTTAAGAGTAAAAATATAGACACAGAGTAGTTTTGTTTTTAAACAATCAATATACAAAACTACCCTGCTATACGTGACTTGAAACGATTAGAATTTAAATACGTGAGCTGCAATCGTCATAGTGACCAGTGTTATTAAAACAATGGCGACAATATTGAGTACAAAGCCCGCCCTTATCATATCGCGCATTTGTATTTGCCCTGAGCCAAATACGATTGCGTTTGGAGGGGTTGCAACGGGCATCATAAACGCACAACTACAAGCAATAGCAGCAGGAATAACCCATACAAGAGGTGAACCCGTTATTGATTCTGCAACGGGTCCTAATAACGGTAAGAACCCTGCAGCAGTAGCTGTATTGCTGGTGATCTCAGTTAAAAATGTAATTAATGCCACCACAACAAGCACACCCATAACAAGTGGAATAGCGCTGGCGCCTTCAATTAGGTGAGCAATAAATTCAGCAAGCCCTGATGATTTAATTTGAGATGCAAGTGTAAGCCCTCCCCCAAATAACAATAAAACGCCCCACGGTACTTTAGCTGCACTTTCCCAATCAAGAATACGCTCGTCACTGCCCTTGTTTGCGGGTAAAACAAACAATAATAATGCTGCAGCAATCGCAATACCGGTATCAGAAATATTCAGCCCTGTGATCTCGCCAAGTACAGGTCTAAATATCCAACACAGTGCTGCTAATACAAACACAAATAACACGCCTTTTTCGGCACGCTGTAGTACTCCTAAGTTTTTTAACTGCGTTAAAAATACACTTTTTGTATCAATTGGTTGATCGGCTTTCATGTTAGCATCAACTTTATATGCAAATTTAGTAAGCCAAACCCAGCTAATAATCAACATACTTAAAGCAAGAGGAACCCCTACAATCATCCACTGCGCAAAGCCAATTTCAATTTGGTAGCTATCAGATAAATAGGCAGCCATTAACGCATTAGGGGGTGTACCTATTAATGTGGCAATGCCACCAATACTAGCCCCATATGCGATTGATAATAACAATGCTTTACCAAATCCTTCATTGCTAGGATCTGATTGCTTAACTAAATTAGTTATTGAAAGCGCAATTGGTAGCATCATTACCGCCGTTGCAGTATTGGACATCCACATAGATAAAAATGCGGTTACTAGCATCATCGCTAAAATTTGCAAACTAGGCTTTGTACCTGCATAAAGCATAGTGCTCAGGGCTATCCGTTTATGTAACCCCCACCGTTCCATTGCAATAGAGATTAAAAACCCGCCTAAAAATAAAAAGATCAAAGGGTGTGCATAAGGTGCAGCAACCGTTTTTATGGCTGCAATATCAGCTAAAGGTGAAATAACTAATGGCAGCAAAGCTGTAGCAGGTATAGGCACAACTTCACTTACCCACCATGAGGCCATCCAAAATGCCAACCCTGCCGTATTAAATGCTGCAACCGACATTCCCTCCGGTGGGGTCACTAGGCAAGTAAGCAACATAATACTTGGGCCCATCAATAACCAAAACCATTGCATGCTTTGCTTTTTAGGAGAATTATTTTTTAAAATTTGTTGAGTCATTATTTTTCCTAAAACTTATATTTAAGGCCAAGTGCAACACTACTGTCTGTATTTTCGTCCAAGTCTAAATCGGTATACAGTAGATAAGCGGTAGTTTGTTTATCAAATACATAGTCGAGACCAGTAGTCCATTGAGTTGCATCAGTCTGTTGGCGAAGCGCTGAATCATCCTTCGCAAACTGAATTTTTGGCACCCACTTATCAAGTGTATAGCTGGCACTTAACACATAACCATTGCCCGATTTAGTACCATCTACCGATTCAGAATGCTGGTATAGTACACCTAGCTGTAATTGTTCAAATTTATAAACACCAGCAATTCTGCTTGCGGTAATATTATTCAAAGAATCAACCCGACTTAAAGAGACATAGTAAGGCGTATTTTTTAAATTACGGTCGCCATAAATAAACGTGGCAGCATAACCTGCTTTGTCGTCTTTATTATCGTCTTTCGGGGCATAAGTAAAAGAAAACTGCGTATTATGCCAAGAGTTTGAGGTATAGCTAATAGTATCGCCAAGTCGGTCCTGCCCTGCAATAACTTGTGCTATATCTGCTTGCGTTTCGTTAAAGTTATCAAGCTTTCCTTCTGAGTACTTAAATCGAGTATCGTTTCTGCCTACAACGACCTCACCAAACGCACCTTTTAAACCTAAGTAAGTATTACGTGCAGTGAATGGCTCTTGCGTATCATCTTCTTCAAAGCCCTTAACTTGTACTTCATATTTAAAAACCGCAGTGAAATATTCATTTAATTTATGTGCGCCTTTAATGCCTATACGTGAGTATGGCGCCTCAATTTGAGTAGCTTCTTTGGCATAACGCATTATGCCCGTGTCTGTACTGGCAATTTGCACTTCGGCTTTGCCGTAAACCGTGTAATTTGCAGCAAAAGCGGTGTGGGAAAATGTGGCTAAACAGCCAATTGATAGTAGTAAAATACGAGTGTGTGTAGTTTTTGTCATTGTGCGCCCTGATTATTAGAATCTACTTGTTGTAGTGCTAATAAGGCAACTTTACTGCCAAGTATATAAAAACTCATCATTTCAATAACTTGATAATATAAACTATTAAGTTTTAATAAAAACGTGCGGATCAGCACACATTAAAAAAGTGAGTGGTGTCACCAAATCCACCCATTTTAATCGGTAAACATATCCCTATTGAGGTTGTATTTACTCATTTTATCGTAAAGTGTTTTTCGTGCTATTTGTAGTGTTTCCATCGTGTTTTTAATACTGCCATGATTTTGCTCAAGCGCGTACTCAATGAGTGACTGCTCATAAAAAGACACTTTTTCGGATAAACTCAAATCGGCAGATAAACCACCAAATTGCTGCGTTTTGACTTCTGCAAAGGCAAGCTCAGCACCGAGCAATACGGCTCGCTCTGCTTGATTTCTGAGCTCTCTGACATTGCCAGGCCAATCATACGCAACTAAACGCTGTTGTATCTCAGAACTAATTGCTGCAGGCGGCTTATGATAGCGAGTAGCCGCAATAGAACTAAAGTGCTTAAACAAAAGTAATATGTCGGCTTTTCGAGAGCGTAATGGCGGAATAGTAACGTTGACCAAACTCAGTCTGTAATATAAATCAGCCCTAAACTGACCGTTTTCAACTAGCGAAAGTAAGTTTACTTTACTCGCTGCCACAATCCTTATATCTAAATCAATTGCTTTATTGTCGCCTACGGGGGTCACTTTTCGCTCTTCTAATACGCGCAGTAACTTAACTTGCAGTGACATTGGGGTGCTTTCTATTTCATCTAAAAAAACTGTACCACCTTGAGCATATTCAAACTTGCCTTTTCGGCTCTGCGTCGCGCCCGTGTATGCACCACTTGCTGCACCAAACAATTCGCTTTCTATTAATTGCTCTGGTACAGCACCACAATTAATAGCAACAAAGTTACAACTAGAGCGATTACTTTGGTCGTGCAGGTAACGCGCTACAAGCTCTTTGCCTGTCCCTGTCTCACCTTCAATCATGACATCTGTTGGTGTATCTATAATCGTGTTTAGCAAGTGCATCATATCTTGCATTTTAGGCGTATCACCCAATATACGCACACCTGGTGCTGACGTTTTTTGTACGGCCACTTTTAATGCGCGGTTTTCCATAACTAAGCTGCGTTTGTCGCATGCCCTTGCAATACAATCTAGCAGATGTTCATTAACCGGTTTTTCAAATAAATCATACGCGCCTAATTGCATTGCTTTAACAGCAATGGATACGTCAGCGTAACCTGTTAAAAAAATAACAGGAAGCTCACTATCAAAAGCGGTTATTTGCTCCAAAAGTGTTAGGCCGTCCATAGTCGGCATATTTATATCGCTCAAAACGATCCCAGTAAAACGTCGGTTAAGTTTACTAAGGGCCGTGCTTGCGCTATTAAAGCATTCAACGATATACCCTTCGAGGGTTAGCAATTGCCTTAAAGAGTCTCTGATCATTGCTTCATCATCAATGACTATAATGTTATTACACGATGAGCGATTAATCATGTTTACCTTCCTGCTTATTTGACAGACTGATTATAAATTCAGCTCCGCCTTCTATCCGATTGTGCGCGCTCAAGCAGCCATTGAATGAATCAATTATCTGCTTTGATATAGATAAACCAAGCCCTAAACCATTACTCGACTTAGTACTATAAAAAGGCTCAAACAGGTTCCCGAATGCATGTTGCTCTATGCCTGCTCCCGAATCTAAAATGGATAACTTTACCCGCTCTTCAAAACACTCCAACTGAAAGCTTAAATTACGAACAGCAGCGTTACTCATCGCTTGGCTGGCATTCGTAATTAAATTGACCAGCACTTGCTCAAATTTAAGTGCATCTACCCAAACAATAATATTTTCATTAAAACTTGGAGGATCAACGTGTATGTTGTCTTGCTTTAATTGTGCACTTGATATCATTAATGCATTATTTAATAAGCCAGCTAAAGGATAAGGCCTTAATTGCATATCTGATGGTTTACTAAAATGCTTAAGCTGGCCCACTATTTTGTGCACACGTTCAACGAGTCCTGCAATAACAGTTAAACTCTCATCTAGAGCCGAAATATTGCCTTTGGCCAATAAACGTTTAGCACTAGCAAGGTAGGTATTTATTGCACTAAGCGGCTGATTAATTTCATGATTAATACCCGCACTAAGTTGCCCTATGGTGGCAAGCTTAGCCGATTGAACCAAGGCACTTTGCACTTTTTCAAGAGCTTGAGTTCGCTCTATCACTTCAAGCTCTAAACTGTGCCGTGAATACAATAATTTTTTATACCCAGCAAAACGTGTTAATAAGCTATAGCCAATAATAATGAGTAAGCTATAGATAAAAAACGCCCAAAATAAGCGAGGCACTTGTGCGGCATTAATTTTCGATATATCGACAAGTACGTGCATAGTGGCATTGAAATAACGCAGAGGCATGGCGGCTGTAACATACAATGATTTGTCTATTTTAAAGTGTGTAATGCCTTCATTACTAAATTGAAATTGCTTGATGTATTTAGGTTGATGATCCAGATAAGCTCGACGAGATTTAATATCACGCCGTGCTGTAATATCTAGCTGAGTAAAACTATTCAAGCGCCATTGTTCAACATCTGACATTGCAATAATTTCGTCTGCTAACTGTAAATAAAAATGACTACCTTGTGATGTATTTAAAAGCTTTCTGTCATTTTCGAACTTATTTACATTCACTTTTAGTACAACAACACCAATTGCTTGGCTCTGTTTATAAACAGCTTGAGAAAAATAAATACCACGTTCCTCAGAACGCATACCTAATGCAAAATAAGCAACAGTTTCACCTGCAAATGCGCGCTTAAAGTAAGGCCTAAAAGCAAAATTGCTACCTAAAAAAGAATAATCAGTCTGCCAATTGCTACTTGCCGTTACAGCACCTTGCGGATCCAGAACAAACACATCTGATGCCCCACTGGCTTGTTGAATATCAGCAAGGTAGTTATTTATAGCGCTGTAGTGCTGTTGTTCACCGTTGAGAAAATTAACCAACGACTCGTTATGCGTAAGCAACTGAGGAATGGCAGAAAAGCGGGCAAGTTCCGTATCAATATAATTGTTTAATTGAGTTACTTGACGCTTGGCCTGAAGCGCTGCTTGCTCAACATCATGAGCACGGCCAAGCCAAAACGTAACGACTAATATAAGTATGAGTAATATACATATACTTATAATTTTTTTAGAAAAGGAGTACATTAACAGCTCGCAAAAAAATAACCGAGAGAATTTTAAGACGCTAGTGTAACGGCTAAAATCTTGCAGCGATATAAACTTTTTGTTAACAAGTGTATTGTTCGTATTTAAAAACAAAAATCGCCGTAAACAAGGTGTCTACAGCGATATGTTATACCAATCTGCTTATATATGGGGTCTATTTAACGTTAAGAAAATTACGCTAGAACTAGGCAAAAATTTTTGTATCTAGTTGTTCTAAATAAAAAATTTTTAACGACGTTATAGTGCAATTT